>DASSHD010000541.1:0-3343 GCA_035693085.1 Hanamia sp.
AAAAAGCCTTTTTCTCCGAGGCTTCCATAAACCTCATCCGTCGAAACATGATAAAATAATTTTCCCTCAAAATTATCTTTCCAGGCTTCTTTAGCCACCTGCAATAAAGAAACTGTTCCGAGTACGTTGGTTTTTACAAACGCCAGAGGGTCTGTGATAGAACGGTCCACATGGCTTTCCGCCGCGCAATGAATCACTCCCGTAAATTGGTATTTTTCAAAAAGCGTTTTTACAAAATAGAAATCTTCAATATCACCTTTTACAAAAATATAATTGGGCTTATTTTCTATATCTTTTAAATTTTCAAGATTGCCTGCATAAGTTAGTTTATCAAGGTTTACTATAGTATAATCCGGATATTTATTTACAAACAACCGGGTAAGATGTGAACCTATAAAGCCTGCTCCGCCGGTAATTAAAATGACTTTTTTCATTTGAAAATTCAATTTTGTAAAGGGCTGCAAAAATATATATTAATTTTCGCATTGTCACCCGGCGTAAGTGCCTTATGAAGAGTTCACAGTAAACCAACCTGTCTGCCCGTCAGGCAGGCATTTATTACTGAATTCTATTTTATTTTCCCAGAAACGCTTTCACCCTCGTCCCCACATTCTCCCTTATATTTTCATAAAAAAGATTGTAATCGGCAATGTGGTAATTTTTTGTTTTGAGAAAAATGCTTCCAAAAAATTTAGGTTTATTTACCCACAATACATTTCCATGAATTTGTGCATGCACCAACCCGGGAATTACTTTATTAAAATTACGAAGCACAGCCCCTTTGTTTAAAACTGCAGGTGCGAGAGTCGTATCCATCGTCCAGGTAAGTGGATTAATTACGAATGCTTTCAAAGATTCTCTTTTAACATAAGATGCTACATATCCTTCCTCAAAAGTCCGCCAGCTTATAAAGCATCCGGTAGCGGTAGAATCTGTGCAAGGCTTCAATTCAGAAAAATAATTGGTGAACACCGGTAAACCGATTATGTAAGCGCACACTAATTGTTTTTGTAAAGGTTTATTTTCAAAAAATTCTTTCAGTAATCTTCCCGCGTGTAAAGTGCCCTGGCTATGCGAAGCAATAATAATCGGCCGGCCATTGTTGTAATGTTGCAAATAATATTCAAAAGCATTTCTTACATCTTCATAAGCCGTATCAAAAGCGGCATCGGCTCTTTGTTTATCAGAATTGCCAAAAGCCTGAAGATTTGCCTGGCGATAGCTCGGTGAAAATACACGACAATATCTATTAAAAATACTTGCCTGGTAAAGTATCGTTGAATTATCAGTTTTTTTATTCAGATTTTCATCGTCTATATCCGCGTTCCATCCGTCAGGCATTTGATCGTCTGTGTAAGTAGTAGGATAAATAAAGAAAACATCTGCTAAAGAATCTTTTGTATTATCATGCAATCCCTTTGGCACATTATCCGATGGGTCATATTTAAAAGGTGAAGCAGCCCAATAATTTTGATTGCTGTAATCAGGCCGTCCATTTTTACTTTGAAAATAATAATTTATTTCCTGCCCTGAAATTTTTCTTGAACATGAAATTATCATTCCAAAAGAAAAAAGTGAATAAATAAAAACAATACCTTTAAATAATAAATTTTCTTTGTAATTTGACATATCCAAAACTACAATTGCTATTCTAAAATTTAAAACATAAAATTATGACCAACATACCGGTAGTTGACCTGTCTGATTTTACAGGAGGCGATCCTAAGAAGAAAGCGGCATTTGTGCAAGAGCTTGGAAAAGCGTATGAAGATGTTGGTTTTGTAGCTGTAAAAAATCATGGGATTCCTTCTGAACTGATAGCAGATTTATACCAGTATGTTCAACAGTTTTTTTCTCTTCCGGCAGATAAAAAGAGAGCTTATGAAATTCCCGAGCTGGCAGGACAAAGAGGTTATACGTCCTTTGGTAAAGAGCACGCCAAAGGAAGCGATGCTCCAGACCTGAAAGAGTTTTTTCAATATGGACAAACGGTTCCTGAAAATCATCCACTGAAACCTGAATATCCCGATAACATAAGTGTAAAAGAAGTGGAAGGATTTGATAAAACGCTTTACAAAGCCTACCGGGCTTTTGAAAAATCGGGCAAATCTCTTTTGCAGGCAATCGCTCTTTATCTTGGTTTAGAGGAAAATTATTTTGATAATTATGTAGAAGAAGGAAATTCAATAGTGCGCGCTATCCATTATCCGCCGATTACGGTAGAACCTAAAAGCGCTATCCGGGCAGAACAACATGAGGATATTAATTTAATTACTTTATTAGTTGGCGCTTCCGCAGGAGGGCTTGAAATTCTTACCAAACAAAATGAATGGGTACCGGTTACTTCTCTGCCCGACCAGATAGTCGTAAACGTAGGAGATATGTTGCAGCGGCTTACCAATAACAAATTAAAAAGTACTACGCACCGTGTGGTAAATCCACCGCGCGAATTGTGGCATACTTCCAGGTTTTCAATTCCTTTTTTTCTTCATCCAAAATCGGCAATGGATCTTTCGGCTCTTAAAGAATGTGTGGATAAAAAACATCCAAAAGTTTTTGAAGATATTACCGCAGGAGAATATCTTGATGAGCGTCTAAAAGAAATAGGATTAAAAAAATAAATTTTCACTAATTAGCTCACCAGCTAATTTCGAGGAATACCCTACAGAAACTAATGATCATAGCTTAAAAAATCAAAATAATTTTCATGGTACTGCGCAGGCATATTCCTTTTTTAAAAGCTGTTTTTTATTATACCGTTTCCGCATTTGGCGGGCCTCAGGGCCATTTAGGGATGATGATGAAAACTTTTGTGGAAGGCAGAAGAGATGTTACCAAAGCAGAGCTGATGGAATATGTAGCCTTCTGTCAGTTATTACCCGGCGCCTCTTCTACACAAACTATTACTCTGATAGGTTATAAACGCGGCGGTGTACCCCTTGCTATTCTCACACTTCTGATCTGGATCACTCCTGCAAGCATTTTAATGGGAATCTTTTCCTTTCTGTTTTATTATGTAAAAACATACCATGTAAACCTGGATCTTTTTTCGTACATCCAGCCAATGGCCGTTGGATTTATAGCTTTTGCCGCATTTAAGATGTACAAAGTTTCTATAAAAAATAAGATCACTTTTATTATCATGGTTGTTGGCGCCATAGGTACTTACGTTTTTTTTAAAACACCCTGGATATTTCCTATCCTTATTGTTTTAGGAGGTGTGGTTACCAATTTCAGCGATAAGCGTTATCCTGAAAAAGAAAACATAAAACCGAGGCATATCAAATGGACTAATATCTGGTTGTTCATTCTTGTTTTTGTAATTGTTGGTTTTTTAAGTGAA
>DASSHD010000542.1:0-4107 GCA_035693085.1 Hanamia sp.
TTTGTGAATAACTTTTTTAACCTGAATAGTTACAAAAATTTCATTGAATCTATACAAAATCTTTTCCTTGTAGAATGGGATTATGTTTTTTTGCCCATGCTTTTTAGTAACAAAAACAATAAAAAATAAAATGCTGCAGCCTCTTGCACAAAACGGATTACCGGGAATGAATATGGACAGGAACCGGCTTTGGGTAAGTGTCTGCACCGCTTCTCCGCGCAACGGCTTTCCGCCTATGGGGAAAGGAATGCAGGTGGGTCTATTTTAGAAGGATTAAGAGCTATCCTGAATTTACAGCTTCATAACCCTGTTTTCCAACCAAGTTTTTAATGTCTTCAACTTTTGGTAGTGAAAGCCCTGCTCGGTAGCAGAAGCATCCGTATCTTTTGTAAACAGCAAAAGTTTAGTTATGCTCATACAAGTGTTTTAGAACTCAGGGCTATCATTATTAATCTGGTTGTGGAAACTTATTAGTTTACTACATTTATCGCTAATAAAGTCAGCATAAAAATTCTTTGCTCCAGATGAAAGTCTATTATCATTTTTATAAAATTCTAATCTACTTGAATATAGTGTCGTGTAATTGTTCATATTCATGTTACTTGTGTCGGCTTGAATTTGTCGCAGGTATTTTAAAAAATCTTCCTCGGGGCTATCTTTTGATGCCCAGTAAGGATCAACTATTAGTACCCTTCCGTTTTCATTGCTGTTTAAATGTCTTATAATGATATTATTGAGATAATTATCAAAGAAACTATAGCCAATAACAACAAGTAACTTTGATGTCTTCAACTTCTGGATAAACTGTTGAAGGAGGGTAAAAAAGGGGTCTACAGAAAATAACTTGTACTCAAAGCCCAATATTATATGAGGTTTCCTTTCATCGGGATTTAGAGGATTAAAAGCTACTTCATGATTTGTCAGACAGCAAGTGTCATCCTCATTTAAATACCAGTCTAAAGAACCGTGGATTTTACTCAGGTTAATTTTTGCATCTTCAGAATCAAACCATTTTGCGTCCCATAAGCCTTCAGAGTTGAAACCGGTGTTAACAGGGAATTCAGAATCTTTATTAAATACCTTTTCAAATACAAGGTCATAATTAAGGGTGAATATATTTATGTGGTAATCTTCATCATTGGTTTCTTTTAATAGTGTAACAAAAGGGGCAAGCAATTCTTCTGCCGCTTTATAGTCATCAGTTGGCGTAATCCATTCTATGACCTTCTCGTAAATAAAATTTAAGTACGTTTCAAAAATGTTGTCGTATTTAATTTCTAATCGCATTAAGCGTTCACTCCAACTACCAACAAGAGGTTCGGGTATAATATAGTCCTTGTTTATTATTTTTCGGATTATCAATATATAGTCTTCTATATTAGGAGAATAAAGATCTGGCCCCCCTGACCTGATATTTCTTAAATCACTTTGAAAAGAGAGAGAAGGCCGTATAAACTGATACAATTCAATAAAGGCTTTCTTATAGTCCCTATACAAAATATGGTCTTGCGGTATATCAATAATTGCCTGATGCAATTTGCCAAGCATAGCTTTTGATATAAGGCAATTAGCTTCATAAGATGCACCTGCACCCAAAAGAAAAACGGTACTATCAAAGGTTTCTTTTAGCGTCATAAAAACCACAGATTAGAGTGTGCGACAGGATTCGCCGGAAGCTTGTTATCCGGGAAATGAGCCGCCAGGTCTGCGACTATTTTTGAATAAGAAATAGTCACGGGCAGACTTGCCTGACCAATCGACTTCCAATAAATCCTTGAAAAACTGTACACCTGGTCAAGCAATTGTTTTGTATCAAATACATCATGTAAAACATTCTCCGACTTGTTTATCTTTATTTTTAATGGGAACGGAAACTGGTAGATATTATAAAATTGCGTTTCATCATGTCTCATATTGTTTGACAAAAGGTATTCGGACCTATATTTTAATTCTATAATAGTTCCGCTTACCGGCATGATCTTATCATACATTGTATCAAAGAATACGAAATCTTTACTTTTAGAATCATTAATGGTCAGTACGACATAAGGAATATTCAAATTAAAAAACTTAAGGACTTTTTCAATTTCATCAGCTTCTTCGTCATTTAATGTTTTATAGTAGTGGATGACAAGTTTGCTAACATTCAGATCTCCTTGCCTAAGAACTGTTTCAATATTTGCTTTCAAAGCTGAACCAATGGATTTCAGACTGTCATTTTGAAATGAATCGAATTTATGGAACGTGCCATCCTCTTTAAAAAATAAGCTGTTGCCTAAAAAAACATTGTCTTCAATTCGTTTAACACCAAATCCAATGATTAATTTGTCCGTAGAGAATGTGTCCAACTTCCAGGGAATACCACCAATTTTTGCAAGTATCGCAACTTGTATATTCGGAAGATGATACCTGAAGTTTGCATTGAGGATATTTTTGTGCCAAATAAATTGAGAAAGAATACCTCTTTGCAAGAGTAAATATTTCACTTTATAGTATTCATCTCCATTGTCTCCTTCACTTTCAATACGGTTATGGTCAGTTAAGTAAACCACAAAATAATTTACTCCATCCTGAAAAGGGTATGCCTGAAGTTTGGTAGTCAATTCGGTCATTGGATCATTACTTTCCAATACGATCCGATGTTGATCCGCCATTTTAAAATTCACCTTTAGGTAGTCTTTTAAGCCTGGAGAGAATGCTCCTTCTTTAAGCCCGAGTGATAAGGAGGTATAAAGCTTTTTAGCGGCTTCGCTATGCCCAGGCTTATATATAAATATGAATCTGAGGTTTTCTGTATCTGGCACTGAATAAGGCCCGTATCGTTTTAGACCATTGTAAACACTATTATCTTCTCCTTCATTAGCAAACCTCAGTTTATTGGAAACAAATTTTGTTTTATGAATTTCAGTTTCAGCGAGTTTCACAAAGCCATCATCGTAGATTTGAATATTGTCAGCAATAGTTTTGCCTTGTAAGTGAGTAGTATAAAAAGCAGTTATTTTTTGATAATATTCGAGGTAAGTATTTTTCTTTGGGGAATTTTCGAATTTGAAGCCCAACTCTCTTTTTAAAGGGTAACTCAATACAGGGTAAGCTGCATCTGGATCAATTACTTGATCCGCCTTAACCCTATTTATTTTACCATTTTCTATGTACTTAGAATATTTACCTGTGACGGTAATTTTTGAAAGTGTTTTAAGCGTAGTATATGATGTTCCATCAAAGGAGATAAGTAACTCCAATTTGGAAAGATTCAATACTGAAAGCTGGCGTAGGTTTATCTTTTCATATTCCCTAAACTGCTGTTTAACCCCTTTAGCAGTCCATAATTGGATCCCATTTACAAAATCATCAATGGTCATTAATCCTTTCTGCTCAAAATAATTCCTGAACTTTGATGTGATGTAAGGCTTGACGAAATATTTTTTGATAGCGAGATTTATTACATGCTCGGTGACATTCTGAACAGGTGCAAAAGAATAGTACAAAAATTCACTTCGCTGAATGACATCAGGCTCTATTATTCCTTCAAAGAGTGATGATCGTTTCTTTTTTGCACCAAAGAAATCCTCTGTGTTTACCCATATTGGAATCTTAGGATTAATTATCTTAAAATGCACTTTATTTATAACAAGATTTGCCATAGTAAATTTTTATCTTTCAAATAATCTCAGGTATTCTTCAAATACAAATATCCTATTGCGTTTGTACCCGGTCTGTTCTTTAAGTATTCCAAGATTGTCAAAGTCTTTGATCAATGCATTAGCAGTCTGCTTCGTTACGTCCAGATTTGTCATTACATCCGAAACAGTTACAACTGGTTTGCTGTACAGATAGGTAAGTAATGCTTTTGCATTGGGCAGCCTTTTACCTAATGATACTATGGCATCCTTTTCGAGTTTATCTCTCATTGCAATGATTTTGGTAAATGTGTCTATTGCATTTTTTGCCGTTTCAATAATACCCACCAAAAAGAACTTTAGCCATTGTTCCATCTTACTGTTAATTGAAACAGCCATTAAATTATCGTAGTAGTGCTGCCTGTTTTTTTCAATAAAGTCAGACAGATATAATGTTGGTTTATTCAACACTTTTTGTGTTATCAAA
>DASSHD010000543.1:0-2846 GCA_035693085.1 Hanamia sp.
TTTCAGGAAATGGCGGTGGATTTGCAAGCCCGACTCCGGCAAATCCCACAGGTAATATCATTGGCGGGGCATTGGGATATTTCAGCGCCCACACAGTAAGCAGCACACGCGTAGAAATTCCTTAATTTTATTCCTTAATTAATTATTAAATCTGCTATCAGTAAAACAACCTTTTTTGAAGATTCTTATTTTGAACTTTAGCTCAAATAAAATCACTACACAATTGGATGCTTTCTTCATCGGCCCCTTACTCAAAGGTTCAGCCTATAAAGAGTTCATCCCCAATCCTGATTATTCTCAGTAAAAAATATTTATTTCATTATCACCATTCCTATTTCCTTTGTCAATTGTATTTCCATATTTTTTAAATGGCTATGTGTTTGGATCAATAACATTTGCGTATCTGCAGAAGTTGTTTTCTCCAGTTCCTCTGCATTGATTGTTATTAATTTTTTAATTTTTTTCAATTCAAGATACCTGAGTGTAGAAATAATGTCAGTTCTATAATTATCTTCTCTTCTCGGTACAGGCATTTCATATTTTGTTTCCCATCCGTCACTCACCTCATAAGGAAATTCTATCAGGTTCACCACCGTATTACTCATTAGTAAATCATCGGTATATAAAAAACTTTTAGCATTCGGTTCCAGTTTTTCTTCATACCAGGTTTTATAAGTATTGATAATTTTTTTCAGCATCGGATCTTCCACGGTATCTTCGTCTATGCATTCCTGTAACAGATAATCGGCAACTGTTTTTCCAGGCTCCCATTCCTTTAATCCAAATTCGATCAGGCATCTTGTCAATGATTTTTCGTGAAAAATTTCATTTTGTATAAGCCCCAGCGAATCAGATTCTGTTTCCTGCATTGCAGATATTTCATTACCCGGTTCCTGTGAAACTTTTTCCTGTTGAAATAATTTTTTTTCGTCTTTACTGAATTTTTCTCTCAGAAATTTATTGACCAGGTTATGTAAGCCACCTTCATCTATTTTTAAGATTTCAGCAGTTTTCCTGATGTAATCCTGTTGCTTAGTGAAATCTTCCGCTTTATTAATTTTTGAAATAGATTCTGCTATCTGGTTTACCACCTGTGCTTTTTTATTGGTGTCATCACCTGCCTCCTTTAACGAAAATTCGAGCTGAAATAAAATGAAGTCCTTTTTATTTTCTTTTATAAATGTGGTGAATGTTGCTGCGCCATATTTATTTACATAGCTGTCAGGATCCTCCTGGTTGGGAAGCAATGCTAGTTTTACATTCAATCCTTCTTGCAGCGCCAGATCCAGCCCACGCAAAGCCGCCTTCACGCCGGCTGCATCGCCATCATACAGAATAGTAAGATTAGAAGTATATTTTTTTATAAGCCTCAATTGATCAGGTGTCAGTGATGTGCCACCGCTGGCCACCACGTTTTCTATTCCTGCCTGGTGAAGGGAAATTACATCGGTATATCCTTCTACCAATAAGCATTCATCAGCTTTATCAATTGCCTGCCTTGCGAACCATGAGCCATATAATATTTTACTTTTTACATAAATTTCATTCTCCGGTGTGTTGATGTATTTCGGCGCTTTATCATTTTTCCTGATAAGCCTTGCGCCAAATCCTGATACTTTTCCGGATTGGTTATGAATGGGAAAAATAATACGGCCCCGATAGTTATCCTGCAAACCATTCTCCCTGGCAACTATCAATCCCGATTTTTGCAAAAGCTCTTTATTGAATTGCTTTTCCACAGCGGCTTTTGCAAAAGTATCACGCGCTTCAGGATTATATCCTAATTCAAATTTTGTAATTGTTTCTTCCCTGAATCCTCTTTCTTTCAAATAGCTCATTCCTACGTTCAGTCCTTCTTCTGTATTGAATAATGTATCGCTGAAAAATTGCTGTGCAAATTTGTTGATGATATAAAGGCTATCGGCGGTCTGTTGTTGTTGTTTATATTCAGGACTGGTTTCTTTTTCTTCTATTTCTACATTGTATTTTGCAGCCAGCCATTTCAGCGCTTCTACATAGCTGTATTTTTCATGCTCCATCAGGAAAGTAATAGCATTGCCACTGCGGCCACATCCAAAACATTTATAGATTTCCTTTGAAGGTGAAACTGTAAAAGACGGCGATTTTTCGTTGTGAAAAGGGCATAAACCGATGTAATTTGTACCTCTTTTTTTAAGCTTTACAAATGAATTGATGATCTCAATAATATCAATTCTGCTTACAATTTGCTGTATGGTTTCCTGCGGTATCATTTTCTTTCTTTTATAGCGAATTGTGCTTTAAGCCAGCTATCCGGTGTATTTAAAATCAGAATATTATAAAGCACACACTAAAGAAATTATAGCTAAAAGAACCATTATCAAAGAAGTAACAATCATGGTTGTTACAAATTTTTTCATTGGAATAAAACTCATTTTTTTTGATTTTAATTGTTACACGAAGTAAAATAAATTATAGCATTTTATGAAATTATAAATATACCATTTTCAACTTTAAGAAAACGCCAAAGTATAAAGGTCTTTTCAGAAAGTATATTATGCAAGGGATAAAAACCATGAATGACATAGTCTGTAAAATCAGGAAGGTTACTATTGAAAAATTATAACACTACGGGTTTCAATTGCCACGGGTTTCAATCCGTGGACAATGAAATATCTTTCAAGGGCTTTAGCCAAAGTCTATTGGTTCTTTACAGTACATAATAGCCTTTTAGCTTTTGGCTAAAGCCGGGAACCAAAAGCTCAAATCCACTAACTAAAGTTAGTGGTAATTGACATGGTGGTACAAAGAGCAAAATCATAAATCATTTAGTTTAAAAATGCACTAATTTATTCCTTACGAACCCT
>DASSHD010000544.1:0-3179 GCA_035693085.1 Hanamia sp.
CAATGCCCAAAAAAAATGCGTGTCTATAGCCTTCTATTTTTGCGGTCCAGTCAGGGTGTTGTTCGATGCAGTAAAAATTGAGTGAATCAAGGAAATTTATTATACTACTATATTCATGACTATCTAACTTGTCCTTTACAAAAAAATCCATTTTCTTTATGGCCTTAAATTTATCCTCCAAAAATTTTCCAATTGATAGTGTTGGGCTACCTCAGGTAGTCTCACATCCTTTTTTCCCAAATCTTATACGTAATTACTTAATTATAGTAATTACAACTTTTGTGTCAATGCGAAGTTTATGAATTTTGCTTTAACCATTCTTCAAAAAATAATAAAGGCCATATTTTAGGACTAAGATCTTTTCTTCCATTTTGATTTTTAAAAATGATATTTTCTATATACTTTTTATCCAGGAAAGATGATAAATGAGAATTCGTGGAGAGTAAGGTATCATTGACATATTGTTTTAAGTCATCCTTAAACCAAAATTCGAGTGGAACTCCAAAACCCTGTTTTGGATGATTTAAAATATTTTTTGGTAAATAGGAGGCCATAGATTGTTTTAAAATATATTTCTGTTCATTTTTTTTTAATTTTAATTGCCAGGGTATTTTAAAAGTTAACTCTGCAAATATGTGGTCTAACAATGGAACTCTTACTTCAAGAGAATTCATCATACTGGCCCTGTCAACTTTTGTAAGAATAGAATCTACCATATAGGTTTGCAGGTCCAGGTTTTGCATATTTGTTACAAAATCATTATTAATTCCCTTCTTTAAAATTTGTTCTTTATACGGTTCAGAGGCGTTTGAGGTACTTATAATACCATGGTTCAGAAGCAGTCTCTTCCTTTCTTCTCTTGTCCATACATTACTATAGGCACTTACTAAATTTCGATTCTTTGAAAGAAAATAGGTGGCGTTTTTCCCTCTTACATTGCAGGGGATCATTTTATGAATATTCCCCCAAATAAATTTATTTAATCCTGGAAATTTAAAGTTTAGAGGACTTGAATAAATAGATTTTAAACCTTTATAATGATCATAACCTGCGAATAATTCATCACCTCCATCTCCCGAAAGGGCTACGGTTACATGTTTTCTTGCCAACATAGATACATAGTATGTGGGGATTGCGGACGAATCTGCAAAAGGTTCATCGTAAGCCCTTACTAATTTGGGAAGCAGACTCATTGATTCTGGCTCTACAATTTGTTCATGATGTTCACAGCCATATTTGTTTGCTATTTCCCGTGCATATTGTAGTTCATTATATTTCTGTTCCTTAAATCCGATTGAAAAAGTTTTTATGGGCTGATTCGAATTTTTAGCCATCATAGCTACTACAGTACTTGAATCAATTCCACCACTTAAAAATGCGCCAAGTGGTACATCAGAGATCATATGAAGTTTAACTGACTCAGAAAGGGCCGATGCAATTTCATCTTTCCAATAGTTTTCAGTTTTTGAATAATCAGGTTCAAAAGCTATTTCCCAATATCTTTTAATTTCTATTGTTACATTGTCTTTGAATGATAAAAGCAGATAATGAGCAGGTTGAAGTTTTTTGATTTCTTTGTAAATGGATAGATCGCTGGTAATGTAACCAAAGGTAAAATATGAATCTAATGCGTCAGCAGACAAAGTTTTATCTATGTTTTTGCTTTTTAAAATGGCCTTAATTTCTGATCCAAATACAAATTGCTCATTATCTTTGTAATAATAAAACGGTTTTATCCCAAAACGGTCACGTGCGCAAAAAAGTTGTTGTTTGTCATTGTCCCAAATGGCAAAAGCAAACATACCGCGGAGGTATTGGAGACAATCCACTCCGTATTCTTGATAAAGATGAAGGATAACTTCTGTATCAGTTGTCGTTTTATAAACATATCCTTTCTGTTTTAATTTCTCCCTTTGCTCCAGATAATTGTATATCTCACCATTAAAGACAATATAAATGCTATCATTTTGATTGGACAGAGGTTGATGGCCGGTGCTCAGATCAATAATGCTTAAACGACGGAAACCCAAGCCTACATTCTGATGAATATAATGGCCTTCGTCATCAGGCCCTCGATGAAAAATCGAATCGGACATGTTCTTTAAAACATCCTGTGCAACTGCTCTGTCTTTGTTAAAGTACACAAGTCCGGTAATTCCGCACATATCAGTTTTTTTGAGAGTTATTTATAATATTCAGGAATCTATCACTGGCCATAGTAAGCCAAACACATATGAAATCAACTTTTTCTTTTTGATACTTTCCTTCCCAAATGATTCATCACTTTCATTCATCTTGTTGAAATCTTTCTATTCTTTAATTATATGTATCTGATCATTAATCCACTTATATGTTTTAGAAATACCGTCAACAAGTAATTGAGAAGGTCCCCAATTTAATTTCTCTTTGATTAATTTATTATCAGAGTTTCTTCCCCTGACACCTGTTGGCCCTGGAATGTTTTTTATTCTTATTGTTTTATTCGCTACCCCGGCAACCATTTTTACCAGGTCATTAATCGCAATCATTTCTTCTGACCCCACGTTAACCGGGCCAGTAAAATTACTTTTCATTAATCTTCTGATGGCTTCTACACATTCGTCAATATATAGGAAAGAACGGGTTTGTTTTCCATCCCCCCATATTTCAATTTCACCATTATTTGCAGCTTCTGCTACTTTTCTGCAAATAGCTGCTGGCGCTTTTTCTCTACCGCCATTCCAGGTACCCTGCGGACCGTATATATTATGAAACCTGGCAATTCGCACATCCAGTTTGAAATTTCTGTTATAGGCGAGATAAAGGCGTTCACTAAATAATTTTTCCCATCCGTATTCACTATCGGGAGCGGCAGGATAAGCTGATTCCTCTGAGCATTTTGGATTATCAGGATCAAGCTGGTTATATTCAGGATACATACAGGCTGAAGAAGAATAAAATATTTTGTCCACCTGATGATTTTTGCCTGCTTCTGCCATATTTAAGTTGATAGTTGCTGAATTATGCATTACGATTGCATCATGTTCGCCTGTAAAAATATATCCGGCGCCTCCCATATCCGCCGCTAATTGATATACTTCATTAAATTTCCTGTCAAAGAGTTTTTCGCAAATTACCGGATCTCTTAAATCTCCCAAAATAAAATCATCGGCATTATTATTACCATATTCGTTCTCTTT
>DASSHD010000545.1:0-8659 GCA_035693085.1 Hanamia sp.
TTCATCACAGTAAAGAAACAAATAGTGAAAATCTTGATTCTATTGAAGCATCCTGTCAAAAAATAAAATCTGTCTTTTAATGCAAGAGGAAGTCTTCGAATAGACTGTTTAGAATGCAAAAAGTTGTGGCCAATCTTGACATCAATACTAGAAACTTTAACCAAGGATAATTATCTATCATTTAAATAATCCCTAACCAATTTATCTATTATCCTTCCCACTGCCTTCCCATCCCCATAAGGATTATGTGCTTTTGCCATTGTGTTATATTCATTTTCATCAGTAAGTAACCTTTCTATGCCATTTCTTATTTTATCAAAATCCGCTCCAACTAATTTTGCAGTGCCTGCCCCGACTGCTTCAGGACGCTCGGTGGTATCGCGCATTACCAACACCGGTTTTCCAAGTCCCGGCGCTTCTTCCTGTATGCCGCCGGAATCTGTTAGTAGAAAAAAAGATTGTTTCATCGCAAACACGAAATCAGGATAACTTAATGGCTTTATCAAATGAACATTAGGAATCCCGTTTAAAACTTTGTTTACTGGTTTCTGTACTTTGGGGTTCAGATGAACCGGATATACTATTTCTACTTCAGGATGTTTTTGTGCGACCTTTTTCAATGCCCTGCATATATTAATAAATCCATCACCAAAGTTTTCTCTCCGGTGCCCCGTTACAAGAATGATATGTGGATGATGGTTTTCAAAAATAATTCTTACCAAAAGATCTGTCATATCCTTACTAAAAGAATTTATTTTATTCTTTGCAAACAACAAAGAATCAATCACGGTATTTCCGGTTACAATAATTTTTTCAGGGTTTATTCCTTCGGATAACAAATTCTGCCTGTTTATTTCGGTTGCAGAAAAATTAAGATCGGCCAGCTTACTTACTAATACCCTGTTGGCTTCTTCAGGAAAAGGAGATTGTAAATTTCCTGTCCTTAATCCTGCTTCTACGTGTCCTATTTTTATTCCTGCATAAAAGGCAGCTAAACTTGCAGCCATACAGGTAGTAGTATCTCCATGCACCAAAATCATATCCGGACGATAGGATTTAAATAATTCCCTCAATCCTTTTAAAACTTCACAGGTAATATCTGTAAGGTCCTGCCCTGCTTTCATAATATCGAGATCAAAATCAGGTCTTATTTCAAAGAAATCCAGAACCTGGTCAAGCATTTGCCGATGCTGTGCCGTTACGCAAACTTTATGATCGATCCCTTCAGTTTCGGATAATTTACGGCATAACATCGCCATTTTAATGGCCTCGGGTCGGGTACCAAATATGGTGAGAACTTTTTTCATTCATTTAGTTATTTCACTCCACAATTTTTCAACTTTCAGCGGATAGTTTGCATTTTCATTAAAAAATATTTCAGCTTGCATTCTTCCTTTGCTCGCATTATCTTTTTCAAAAAAATCTTCTATCGTATTTGCAATCCCGATTGAAGATTCCGGATTTACAGTTATAATTCCATATTTATAAATTGAGCTTAAAGCCTTAAAAGACGGAAAATCAGGAAGTATAACCGGAACTCCGAATTTCGTAAACTCATATAGCCGGTTAGGGGCCGCATAAATCTGGTTAAGAGTGGTAGGCCTGTATAAACCAATTCCCACGTCAGCATACTTAATATAATTCAAATGAAATGGAGGTAATTGAGAATTTAAAATGAATACTTTTTTAGAAATATTCATCACATTAATTCTTTCTCTTAATTGTTTCAAAATGATATTATCAGTAGATGGCATTGGCATAATTACCAAGACTATTGATTCAGGCAAAAATGAAATGGCTTCTAGTAATTCATTGATACAACGTTTCTCAAAATTAATAAGCCCTTGGTACAGTATAATTTTTCTCCCTTCATTTTTTAAATCAAGAAGTTCATCAGGCATTTTGTTAAACTCAACCAGTGGCAAAAAAGGAATATTAGGCAATAATAAAGGCTTACGTACTAATTTGCCAAAAAAATAGGTGATCCATAAACGATTTTCTTCAGGAACAACACAATAGTCAGCTTTTCTACAATACTTTAATTTTTCAAATTCAAGCTCATGAAATTGATATATAATTTTACCCTTAAATCCAAAAAGCCTTGCAGCATTATCCAGAAACTTATAATCCCAGGAACCAATCCAGATATAGTCAAATTTTCTCGCATTTTTATATAAATAATAATACATAAAAAGATAAGCATGAGATTTTGCTTTTATTCTGGAAAATAAAGATTTGGGATATTTGATTTCAGATACAGGTATTAATTCAATTCTATTCTGAAAAGAGTCCTTATTTAAATCATAAGAAATTACAGTAACATCAGCAAACTCAACACTTAAACAATTTATTAAGTTAATAACAGGAGGTAAAACCTGCAAATTCCGAATGGAAGGAAAGAGTACTTTTGCCTTCTCTTGTTTAACTGTATTTAACATTTTTTATTCCCTTTTATTCAATTCTGAATTTACTATCTCAATAAAAAAGATGGATTATTTTAAAAGCATTAATCATATTGCGGATAAAAAAAATCCAAAAAATATGAAACGGAGTAAACATGGTTTATTCGCTAAACAGATAATCTTTGAATCCAAAGAGGCAAACATATATTTGTATTAAAAAATGTTTCACCTGAGATTAAATACTTGACAAAAGAATAGCTTTACGGTAAACAAATAAATATTCAAGATTTTGATTCTAACTTAAACTTTTGCTATTCGGTATACAATGCATAATTTCGTTTCAGAATTATTCTCCAATCTATTAAGTATAGCGTTCTCAATCATTGTTTAGTTTAAAAATCCCTCTTTATTAAGTCAGAGTTTGTCAAAATATTCTTCTATTTTTTTCCCACTTTCTTTTAAAATTCTCATCTACTCTCTTTCAACTATTTTTAAACGCGTTTTAAAAAAATTAAAACGTATTTAGCAAATTTTCAATTAAATTCCGGTCGTACTGTGCCCTTCGCAATATTGGTTCATAAAGTATCTCAAGTGACCGGCTGTCCTCTAATATTTTCTTAAGAATCTGTATTTTATTCTCCCGATAAGAACTATGGATTAATAAATCAGGCAAAACCAAAAGATCGCTTAAAGAATTGGATTGATATAATAACACACGTTTATCTCTCCACGATTCTACATATCCCATATTTGCATCTCTTTTTTGTGATGTTCTGAATTCAGGAATCATCAATACGGGTATTCCTAAATTTATCCCATTAATTGCAATATGATATGTATCCGTAATAATAAGAGAACATTTTGCCATTCCTTTTAAGATATCTCCTGCTAAAAAAAGTGAATCTTTATAAGATACCTGATCCACACGGAAAAATTTAAAATATCTATCCATCGTATCAGTAAACAAGCCACTTGAGAAATATGCCCATGGGATTCGAACCAATTTTTTGTTTAATTCTTTTTGTATTTTTTTTACAAACCTGGTAACCTGGTATTTCGGATAAGCACTTGAACTCCTTCCAAAATAATAACCGATTTGACCTTCAAAAGCGTTTATAAATTCGTTACCGCCCAAAGGCAAAGACAAAAGTTCATCTTTAGTGGATAAAAGCGCTGCATCAACACCTTGAAATGAAGTTTGAAAATCATTCTTTACTTCAGAGCAGAAATTTGCCGAATAGGGATCTCTGAATTTAATAAAGCCGCTTTTTCCGATAAGCCATTTCAAATTATCAAAGTATTCTGTATCCAAAAAATCATAAAGACGATTTTGAAAAAGCGTAGTGCCATAAGAAAAAATTTCTAATGATTCAGATCTCTTTTCAAAAAAATTCTTAAGCAAGAACCTGTTTTCTATTATTCTTTTCAGTTCTGAATCATTAAAATTTGTTTCTTTGAGAATATTTTTTTTCAATCGGTAAGCCGACTGAACCTGGTAATCAAATCCCCACTGAAAATCTCCCCAGAAAAAAACAGCATTGCCCGGCTCTAAATTTTCATATTGATACAACCCATAACTAAATTTAGTTGGAAAATTATCTCTCTCTTTCAATTCCAGTATTTCAGGGTTATTGCTATAAGCAGGCCATGTTGTTGTGAGAAAAATATTGGTAGAACTTTTTACCTTTTCTAAAATATTATAGATTGCAAAATCAACAGTTTGCATACCCATGTTTGCACCATTGCCTGTACCACTCGGAGCACAACTAAAGTAGATGCTCCTACTCATGTACCAAAAATTCGTTCTGGTTAATTATGTCTTCAATTATCATACTTACATTTTTTTCATTAAATATGTCACTGATATTTTCAAATTTTAAGGATAAAGTGTTTAGAGATCCTCTTTCATTAAACACCTTGAAGGGTATTTGGTAACGCTCAAATAACAGGTATGCATAACGCTCAGATAAGACCTTTAAAACATTTTGATCAACTGCTTCTTTACTAAAATTTTTCAGATAATTAAAATAGGATTCTTTTGAATTGATATCAACTGTAAAGCCTCTTCCCCTGAAATGAGTCTTAGATACTACTATACAAGGAACTCCCACCAAAGGAAGTTCCATACCTGCGGTAGTTGTATGAACTATTCCTAAATCGGTCACTTTATAAATTGACCAGGAATTTACTTTCTCCTGTGGTTCTATTAATCTTACATTAAAAGGAAGATTCGGAATCCTTTCCCGGATCAAACCTGCAAAAGGTTGCTTGGTTCCTATCACTACTTCAGCCGGATGAATTTTTACGATCAATTGTTTTTCGGGTTGAGAAGCAAACCATTCAATGGTTTCAAAAACCCATTCAACAGGATTTCTAAATGCTATCTCCCGTTGTGCGCTCGCAGCATCCCACAATACATTCGTGAATAAAGTATAAGTTAGTTTATCAGGATTAAGATTGAAACGTTGCAAAGTCTTTTCTCTTTCTTCCAAAGCGCCAAAATTATACACCATAACATCTTCGCTGTGAGCTATTCGTGTTTTTAAATAATGGCTGATCTTTTTATTCTGCTCCTCATTTAAAGGAAGATGTTTAACTCTTTCCCATTCTTTAGAAACATCCCACCAATCGCTGGTCATGTTCCAGTTAAATTTTTGCGTTTCAGCTTTTTTCCCTCTTCCATAAGTTACAATTGGGATACCCGCTTTATCTAAAATAATGAAAGCCGGTCCCCATGTGGGATAAATACCATGGCTCATAATAACTCTGTCCGGATTAAGTTTCACTAAAAAATCTCCTGTTAAAGCTGATATTCTGGCAGATTCTTCTAATAATTTCTTTTTTTCTTTAATCAATGGTAAATCATCTGTAAGTATGCCTACTCTGAAATGCTTTAGCAATCCGGCTTCTATAATTGAGCTAAACTCATCAATATTTCTTTCCTGGTTTATGTCCACAATTTCTGAAATACCTAAGACCTTCAGGCCACAAGCCATGATGTATTTTCTTCCATAATTATAAGACCTTGCGCTTACCTCCTTCCATCTTTGCTCCTGGCCAACTAAAGTATCTTCTGATATCGGCAAACTCTGATCATCTAATATAAAACATACGTTATGGCCTTTTTGCTTTAATCCCCATGCCATAATAATTTCAAGAGAAAGATTGTGTGTGTGACCTCCCAGCATTGTCAGGAAGTAAACATTTAATGGTTTCTCTGTTTTTTCCGGATGAATGGTTCCTGCTATCTTTTGCCCCTGGGCAATTAAAGTGGAGTTCCTTAGTTTGCTTCTGCCTAATCTTTCCCATGAGATACCCAGGGTGTTCAAGGATGAGGCTAATGGAGGAAATAAATCAGTCCTGATTTTATCTTTAATCTTTAGTCCTTTTAGTTTCTTTTGCTTCATATTTTTAATTTACATCTTCAGCACTTATGAACCTCATCAAATCCTTAATTGGTCTGCATGAATTGTTACTATTCAAATTTCTTTCATATTATTATAGCTACTTTATCAGTAATTATACCGATTATACATATTCTATAGTCCAATTTCGCTTACGCTACATTGTACCATGAATCTGTTATATCGGCATTATACCATAAGATTCATTGGACTAAATTAAAAATACACTTGGTATTAATTAAATATTCTTTTTAACTACAGATAATATTTTTCTATAAACTTTCAAGGCTTTAGTTTTGACTTTTGATTTACTTCTCAATAGATCAATACGATTCTTTATAAGCAAATTTTCTATTCTAATATATTTTTGATATTTATAATCAGAAATTTTATTCAGATTATTCAAAGAATTTATTCTTTTCTCCAAAGATCCCTCAAGGTCCCTTCTGTTAACTTCACTAGCGCCGGTCGCAGTTTTTCTATAAACACTCATCACATCATACATCCTGTAAAGAAGGCCATGTAAAGAAAGGAATTGCACCAAAGCCTGATCTCCGGCTTCTGCTATTAAATTAAAATCACTCAATGGCAAGATAGCTTGTTTCCTAAACACAATAGAAGCGGTAGGACAGAAATGAACATTCAAGGCATCCTTAGTAGAACAGATTTGTTTCTTCTTTGTAGGACCAAAAAATAAACTTGAGGTATTGTTAATTGTATTGACTTTAAGCGCATCATGGCAAACCATAGAATATTCGATATTTTTTTCTAGAAAGTCAACCTGCTTTTGTAGTTTAAGATTATCCGTCCAATAATCATCTCCTTCAATTGCTGCAATATATTTTCCAGAACAGTTTTCTAAGGTCCTGAGAATATTTTTTTGTGATCCCACATTATATTCGCCTGTAATTACCCTGATTTTTTCAGGGTATTTTTTTTCATATTGGAAAACGATCTCTCTTGTTCTATCCGTAGAAAAATCTTCACCTATTACTATTTCATAATCAAAACTGGTCCTTTGGTTTAAAATACTTTCTAAAGATTCTTCTATGTACTTTTCATGGTTATACGTAATAAAACATACACTTAGTAAAGGACTACTCATTTCTATAATTTAATAAAAATACCATGACCATTTAGATTATGTATGAAGACTCCATCATTTACTGAAATTTCATTACATAATGTAGTAATTCCTTCGCAACCCCAAAATCCATAATCATCAAAGATGACCGCTCCTCCTTTGGTTATATTAGGCCAGATACTCATAAATATTTCTTTTGCTGATTGATAGGTATCCACATCAATGTGACATAATTTAATTAATGATTCCGTCTTAGATTCAGGTAAAGAGACCTGGTTCGGGAATATTCCTACTAAGAGTTCTGTATTCGAGATATCCAATTTTTTAAAAAGTTCTGTAACAATAGCTATACTTGTATCTGAATGCTCTCCACCTTTATATATCGTGTCCTTTTCACCAGCCTTAACTACACCTTTGAAGGTATCGGCTAAATAAATTTTGCAGGGAGAAAATAATTGAGCAGATTTAGCCATAATGCATGCGGTACCACCTCTCCATACTCCAACTTCAATAATATCTCCTTTAAGATGGTTGTTCTTCTTAATAAAATTCCATAATTCAAAAGAACGGTAAATATCTACAAGTGTATTATCCCTTATTTTATTATAGGTTTCGATAAACTCTTTATCATCTAACCAGGGAGAATAAGTACTGTATGAAACAATGTGTTGGTGTGAAATATTTTCATTATTTTTTGATAATTTGAATTCACGTATCAGAGCTAACTGTTTTTTATATAAGGAAACAGCTTCTACGATAAAATCCTCTTTGTAGGTCGGCATAGTAGTTATTTATGATTAAACAAAATACATAACAGTCTCAAATACTCCCTGAGTATAATGCCTTAAATAAATTCTATAATCTGAATGTAAACTCATAACAAAATCAGGGACATTCAGAAAGTCTTTTTGATTATGATAGACACAGACAGCTAACACAGGCTTATTATTAATTATTGTTTTTCTGGCCCCTTCCAATGCTTTGCATTCTGCTCCTTCAATATCCAATTTCATAAAACTTAACTTTGGAATTCCCAACTCATCCAGTGAAATAGTTTCAATAGAATCCCTGCCTGTTTTTGAAATTTTACTTGCAGATCCCAAAGTGTTGTCAAAATATAAAACTTCAGATTTATCCCATAAACCCTTCTTAAAAAATTTCACTTTTTTTATTTGGTTCAAATTTTCCTGCGAATTTTTGAACGATAAATCGTTTGGCTCAAAATAGTAAATGGATTCATACCCAGGATATTTAGCAACAAATTGTTTTGAGGTTCCTCCATCAAATCCTCCGCCATCAACAAAAGTTGAATGTTCTATTAATTTTACAAATGGTTCAAAATATTGCTCCTTCAATCTAAATTTAAAATTTTGTAAAAAATCAATTTCCCTGTTAAGACGAAAATTTATAATATTTTCTAAAGTTTCTTTGGATTCTTCATCCTCCAAATCTTTGTATAATCTTCTATAACGATCTGCATCTTCCAGGATGGAATCTGTATTACTTAGAAAATCAAGTTGGATTAAATCGCCTGGAAATGCCAGTTGTAAGGCAAAATAATCAATTTGAGAAGAGGGTTTCAATTTGAGAATATTTTGTTTTGCCTCAATTGACCTTCCTTCAATTATGCAATTAATAATATTAAACTTACCTTTTAGCTCAGAAGATTTAATTATTTTATATCCTGCATAAACTGATCCTGTCACAAAATCATTAATGAATCCTTTTACTTCTGTTCCGTTTTTTCTTAGCCAAGAGGCTGCAGAGAT
>DASSHD010000546.1:0-2288 GCA_035693085.1 Hanamia sp.
TCCAGGTAAGCGCACGGGGATATTCCCAGATTACACTTTCAGAGACTAACACGCCTTTGCAAAAAGTATTTCAGAAAATACAGCAGCAGAGCGGTTATGATTTCGTATCCACTTATAAAACGCTGAAGGAAGCTGGCAATGTTACAGTAAACGTGGAAAATGTATCTCTAAAAAAGGCCCTTGACGAATGTTTGAAAGGGAAATCTCTTACTTATGTGATTATTGGTAAGACTGTCGTGGTGCGGTCTGACGAAAAAACTGATTACAAAGGGAGTACAACATTTAGTACTATTGTCTCGCCTCCGCCACCAATTGAAATTCACGGAAGAGTAGTAAATCAAAAGGGAGAGCCTGTGCAAAATGCATCCGTATTAATTGCAGGCACTAAAATAGGAACGACTACAAACGGTGATGGCCGCTTTACAATAAATGCACCTAATGATAAAAATATTGTTCTGGAAATTTCGAGTGTGGGATATCAAACGAAGAAGATAAAGTTTGAAGGACAAGCCGAAATCAATGTTACGTTGCAAGAAGATGTTACCGGATTGAGTGCCGTGGTAGTTACAGGATATGGAACACAAAGAAAAATGGATCTTACAGGCGCTGTTGCAGTTGTAGATATGAAAGATCTGAAAAACACTCCGGAAGCCGGTGTTGATGAAATGCTTAAAGGAAAAGTTCCTGGAGTAACGGTGACCAATAATTATGCTCCAGGCGGTGGAGTAGCGGTAAGAATAAGAGGTTTTAGTACGATCAGTAATAACGATCCGCTTTATGTTATTGACGGGGTGCCTACTACAGACAATCTTAATACGATTAACCCTAATGATATTGCTTCTATCCAGGTTTTAAAAGATGCGTCTTCCGCTTCAATATATGGTTCACGTGCTGCAAATGGAGTAGTGATTATTACAACAAAAAAAGGTGAGTCAGGGAAAACAAAAATATCTTTTGATGGTTATACCGGCGTGCAAAAAGTATTTCATCTGCCGAAGTTGTTGAATGCCCAACAATATGGAGATATGCTGTGGGAGGCAACAAAAAATGATGGAGGAGTTCCGGCAAACGATGTATATGGGAATGGTAGTACTCCCGTTATACCAGAGTGGTTGGACGCAAACCATACAGTTCATTCTGCAAATGTTGACTGGATGAAGGAATTATTTCACACGTCTATTGCACAATCTTATAACCTTGCTGTTTCAAAAGGAACAAAGGATGCTCATCAGTATGTTTCTCTGGGATACTATGATAATGATGGGGCCATGAAATATACCGGATTCAAAAGAATGTCGCTCCGCCTTAATACTGATAATACCATCTTTAACAGGTTGAAAATTGGAGAGAATTTTACATTAAGTTACACAACGAATACTTCAATTAGTAATAACTCAGTTAATTCGGGGGTTATATACGATGCTATTAAATTTCCCTCAATTTCTCCAGTTTATGATATAAATGGAAATTTTGCCGGTTCTCCACTGAATGATGCCTGGAACCCTTTGGGAGCCTTGTATAGAAACAGAAACAATAAAGCAAAGAGCCTGGATATTTTCGGTAATATTTACGCTGATCTTTTAGTATTAAAAGGGCTTCATCTAAAGACAAATGTTGGGTTAAATTATAAAAACAATAATTTCAGGAATTATTCTCCCGCTTATTTTGAACTGGGTACTCAGCAGCCACAAAGCACACTCACAACAAGTAATTCTTACGACTATAATTTAGTATGGTCGAATACGGCAGAATATAACAGATCCTTCGATAAACATAATATAGATTTGTTGGGCGGTACAGAAGCTGTGAAATTTTATGATGAGGGTTTTAATGCTTCCAGAATTGGCTTTCCATTTGATGATCCTAATTTTCAGTACCTGAATGCCGGCGATGGAGGCAACCAGACTAATAGCGGATCCGGAAGTCAATGGACATTACTTTCATTTTTTGGAAAGGTTAACTATAATTACGATCAACGTTATTTGCTTTCAGCTACTATCCGGCGCGATGGTTCATCAAAATTGGGTATCAATCAGTGGGGTAATTTCCCGGCCTTTTCGTTGGGATGGCGTGTTTCACAGGAATCGTTCTTTCATGTAAATTTTATCAATGACTTTAAACTAAGATTTGGATGGGGTCAGAATGGTAATCAGGATATCCCGCCCTATTCAACAATTGAAAGTTATATTTCTGATCCTAACAATTCCAATTATGCCATTAATGGCTCCCAAAATTCGGTTTCGACTGGTTTTATACAAAGTAGAAACGCCAATCCGAATCTTAAATGG
>DASSHD010000547.1:0-7210 GCA_035693085.1 Hanamia sp.
ACCGTGAATTAAAAATAATTATTGCCGGCGCCGGAGGCGCCGCGCATCTGCCCGGAATGATTGCCTCACTCACCACACTTCCTGTGATCGGCGTGCCTATAAAATCTTCCAACTCTATTGACGGATGGGATTCAGTATTGTCTATTTTACAAATGCCCAATGGCGTGCCCGTAGCCACCGTAGCGCTTAATGCTGCAAAGAACGCGGGAATATTAGCCACAGAAATTCTCGCTCTTTCTGATAAAGATTTATCTAAAAAATTAACCTCGTTTAAAAAAGAAATGAAGGAAGAAGTAGAGAAGAAAGCAGTGGTTGTTTCAAAGAAAGCAAGTGCTTAATCCCTATGGCAGTAGGCGAATAAATAAGGGTGATTTCTATTTTTAAATCAGAGGATATTAAATAAAATGATAAATCCGATTGACAAAAAGTATAACACAAAACAGTTAGTTATTAAATGTGGGTTTTCTCTGGAAGTACAAAATAGTCCCATCTTATAACACAATCTGCGTGTTGCAGGCAATTTTACAATACAGTGTTCAACTTTGAAAATATGGACATTAACAAACAAGATTTCAAAATATAATTAGAAATGAAAAATGAAAATTTAGTTAGTAATAACAGAATAATTGGCAAAGAAATAATAAGGTACCTAATCCTTATTTATTGGTCATTATATTGGTTATTAAATAGCCTCGACAAAATAATTGGAGGAAGCCATTTTTTATTTGTAGGTAAAGACAGATTTGCACAGGTTGAAAGATTTTTCGATTCACTTGGACTTGGCAATCCAATCTTTGCAAATGTAGCATTGATTATTGCCGCTGGCCTGGAAATTTTTGCTTTTGTGTTTTTTTCTGGTGCATTGTATCATTTAAAAAAGAAAAATATTGATTCCTCCCGTTCGTGGTTTTTTGCAGGAATTGTTTTAACGCTAACCATTTTTACCTATTTTTCAATAGGTGATCAGATTTTTGGCCACCATGGTGAACTTTTGGAACACGCTATATATTGGTTTATGGCGATTCTATCCTGGATAATATTTATATACATAGATAAAATTCAAATTTTTGATAATTTTTCAATAAAAAAGAAACAGATTTTAATTGCAACTGCGCTTACGATGATACTAATTTCTGTTGCTACTGTTTCCATATTTTGGCATAATCATACTTCCTTTATTGAAAGAACCCAGGCAGTAAATACTGTGAAAATAGATGACAACAAATACAAAATTGAATTTCCATTTCTTGCGGGTAGTAAAGCATTTGAAAACTCAATTGCAAAATTTAAAAAGGATAATCCAACTTTAAAAATAAATTATATTTATACTGCACCAACCACTTTGAGATTGGGATTTTCGGATGGCCTTATTATTTACATTCAAACAGATAACAAAAAATGAAAGAGAAAACCACCATACGATACTTTATCCTAATCTATTGGACATTTTTTGAAGCTCTGACTGTCATAGACAAAATCATTCCTGATGTATATCCATATTGGGTAGGAGCAGATTTTTATACTCTATTTGTAAAACTCTTTGCTTCATTAGGAATAACTAACCCAATTTTTGCTACGATAGCATTAGCAGGAATTTCTTCAATAGAAATTGTGGTTCTTGTTTGTTATATATTTTCTCTATCCAACCTAAATAAAGGAAAGCACAAAAGCTCTGAGCAGTGGTTTTATAGAGGAGTTTCATTTTCTGTTTTATTATTCAGTTTATTTTCAATTGGCGACCAGGTTTTTGGAGAAAGAAGTAATTTGCTTGAACACGGAATATTTTTGATCATGTTGATAGTGTCCTGGGTTATTTTTAAATATAATGCGCAAACCGAAGAAAGAGTAATAAAATTTTCCTTTTCCAAAGATATTAAAATAGCATTTTTGGCTGGCACATTCCTAACGCTCCTTACTTCCTATTCAATACTGGACTTTTCAAAAAGTACTTTTTCCAACAAAAGCCAACCTGTAAAGGGCGTAGAAGTGGTTCAAGGTGTTTATAAGTTTGATTTCCCATTTTTAGGTGACAAATTCGTATTTGAAAACACGATTAAAGCATTTGAAGAAAACAACCCCGGGCTAAAAGTCGATTATATTTACACTGCACCCGATGAATTAAACTCTAAAAAGAAGACACATATTTTACTATATGTATTTACTGAACAAAAAAATTGAAAAAACAGCCTACAACAAATAAGGCTTGGCAATAGGCTGGCTGAAGCCTGCCCGTACCGAATGGTACCCTGCCCGAAAGACTCCGTTCAGGCGGGCGTTCGGGCGGGAAATAACAATCGGCTGTAGTTCTCTATCAGCCCCGATAACTATCGGGATTCCAGCAGACGAACAAATATCGGGTTTTTGCCCGCCCGTACCGAACGATACGTTCGGGCGGGTATTTACCTTCGGCTTTGGTTTTTCAATCGGCTGACGTTCGGGCGAAAAGTTCATTGAATTCCAGCCCATCGCCAAGCCTCAAACGTTACATGCAATGCCCGACAAACTCATATATAGACAGAAATCCTTAAATTTGGAAATAACATTTTAGCCATGACAAGACAAATAATTATTGAGCGGACACTGAAAGCTATTAATCAGCTTCCTGAAGATAAAGCGGCAGAAATTTCAGACTTTGCCGACTTTGTTTTTAAACGTTATGAAGAACACGAAATAACAAAAGGAATCCAAAAAATAATTTCTGAAAGCCAGACATTTGACTTCTTAAATAATGAAGAAGAAATTTATTCATTAGCTGACTTAAAAGAAGTTTATAATGGTTAAAGGAGATATCCTACTTATTACTTTTCCATTTACAGACCTGAGTGGTAATAAATTAAGACCAACGGTAGTACTTGCAGATTCTGAACTTGATGTTACTGTTTGTTTTATTACGACACAGTTACAATGGCAAGACCCAACAGACGTTCAGCTTTTGCCAACAACATTCAACGGGCTTAGAAAACAATCGTTAATAAGAACAAGTAAAATTGCAACATTGGACAAAACATTAGCAAAGTAAGCCATTGTCTAACCCACCCTCACCAAAAAAGTTTTCTGATCAGGCTTCCAGCTTTTTCCAGTTTTGAGGAAGTAACTCCGGGAGGTTTTTTACATCATAATCAGGCATACGTATTAATACATCTTTGAGCCATTCATAAGGATTGTTGTGGTGCATTCGGCAGGTAGCCAGCAGCGAATACATCATAGCGGCACGCTGCGCTGCTTCATGGCTGCCGGCAAATAAATAATTCTTTCTGCCAATGGCTACCGGGCGTACCGCATTTTCTACCGGGTTGTTATCTATGCACAGGCGGCTATCTGTGGCATATACACAAAGTTTGTCCCAACGCTTAAGGCTATACGCAATTGCATTACCGATAACACTGGAGGGTAACACCTTTGGATATTCAGCGATCATCCATTCTTTTAATTCCTTTAGAACCGGCACGGATTTCTCCTGCCTTAATGCAAGGATTGCATCAGCAGATAACTCTTCCTGCTGTGCTTTTCTCTCTATGGCATATAGATCCTGAAACAGGGTTAAGGCATGCTCACACCTGTCCTTATCGTTTTGCAATGCATCCACAAATTTGCGCCTGGCATGCGCCATACAATTAAGCATGGTAATGCCTTCCCTTTTTTCAAAATCTTCGTATGCAACATATCCATCGGCTTGTAAAAAGCCTTTAAAATCTTTTAAAATATCATTTGGCCCTTCTCTGCCCCGTCCTTTGCGATAATCGAAGAGTACTATTTTTTCTTTACTGTTGTGATACAACCAATAGTAACCTTGGTGGGTAGCTCCGGGTTTATCTCTGTCAAGTACTCTGATAGTGGTTTCATCTGCATGAAGATAGTAGCTGGATAAAACCTGATTTTTATGAAGCTCATATAAGGTTAGAAATTGATCAAGAGCTAATGCCATCCAGCCGTTACTGGTAGATTGAGCAATGGTTACTCCTAATCTTTGAAAACGATGCAACTGACGATGAAGTGGCAGATGATCAACATACTTATCTACAATTATCTGTGCCAGTAATCCTTCGCCTGCCATGCTTTTTTCTACGATGCGATTGGGAAGCGAAGCGGTAATGATGGTGGTATTTGTTTCATTTACCGGCACCACATATTTAGGCCGGATATATTGTTTTACATAAAGTTCTCCCGGTGTGTATTCAAGTATTTCTGTTACTTCCTCACCTATTTTTTTGAGTTTGGTTACATCGGTTTCGGGTTGCAAAATAGTTGTTTCCCTGCGAAGGTGTTCCGGCAGTTTCATACGGCCAGGATGTGGTTTCTTATTTTCCATCACCTGGGTTTTGGTACGGATATATTCCACTTTAGTAGCATCGGTAATCTTACATTGCTCTATCGTTTCAGCTTCGAGATCAAGGCTCAACTGGCGGCTATTGGTATTATCTGAAGGAACAAAAGGACTTTTAGGCCGGTTGACGCATATTGAACTTAACGACTTAAATATCAAACTAAAAATATTGCTTCAACTGCCTTGACAAATGGCACATGCATGTAACATTCGCATTGGCAATAGCAGGGCTAACGTGCATTTCATCATCTTTTTGTTCGCTGTTGGGCTCTTGTCCGGGCTAAAAATTCTCTATTGAGCTATGAATCAAAATCTCAACTATTTGCCTGCCTGCCGGTAGGTTGGTTCGTTTACTGTACTTTTGTTCCGGAATATCCAGTTCATTGAATTCCAGCCCATCGCCAAGCCTCAAATGTTAGCGGTCATGCGTGAGCGACAGTGCAAACACTAAAATTTTCGCTACAGAGAAACAGACGAAAACGACTATCCTACAAAAATTGAATTGGCATGAAAATAACAGACGAACACAATCAGCGAATAGCAAAAATGACATTTGCTTCAGTTTATCCCCACTACATAACAAAAGTTGAAAGTAAAGGCAGGACAAAACAGGAATTACATCAAGTCATTGAGTGGTTGACTGGCTTTGACTACAAGAAACTTCAAGAACTCATTGATGAGAAAGTAACTTTTGAAACATTTTTTAAGAGAGCTAAACTAAATCCAAATGCACAACTTATCACAGGAGTTATTTGTGGCTATCGGATAGAAGAAATTGATAATCCCCTAACAAAACAAGCAAGGTATTTAGACAAGTTGGTGGACGAATTGGCGAAAGGACGAAAGATGGAGAAGATTTTAAGAGTAATCTAAAAAGCAAATCATAATTAAGAACAAGATATGAGAAAGGTAATTGCAGCAATAAATATGACAATTGACGGAGTTTGCGACCACACAGCGGGGCTGCCGGACGAAGAAATACATCAGCATTACGCTGACCTTTTAAACAGTGCAGGCATTATACTTTATGGTAGGACAACTTATCAACTAATGCAATACTGGCAGACACTGCTAAAAAACCCATCAGGCGACAAAACAGCGGACAATTTCGCCATAGCAATAGACAAAATTCCAAAAATTGTTTTTTCACACAAACTTAAAAATACAGACTGGGACAGTGCGAAACTTGCGACTAAACCATTGGACGAATTGATTAGGGAATTGAAGCAACAATCTGGTAAAGACATTTTTGTTGGCAGTCGTAGTTTAATTATACAGCTAATGAACTTGAACTTGATTGACGAATACCAACTTTGTATTCATCCTGTAGTTGCTGGAAAAGGATTACGGCTATTTGACAATATAAACGACAGGACGATTCTTAATCTCACCAAGACTAAAAACTTTAATAACGGAGCGGTAACACTCTATTATGAACCGACAAAATAATGACTGCAAATATTGACCGACACATCTTCATGGACAGAATAGCACGAACCGCTAACAAAAGACTTGGCAATGGGCTGGCTGAAGGAATAACAATCGGCTGTAGTACCCTATCAGTCCCGATAGCTATCGGGATTCCAGCAGACGAACAAATATCGGCTTTTTGTATTTACCTACGGCTTTGGTTTTTCAATCGGCTGACGTTCGGGCGAAAGGCACATTGAATATCAACCCATCGCCAAGCCTTAAACGTTGTATGCTACCTTGATGCAACGTTTTAAGGACTACAGGTGTCATTCTAAAAAAAGTTATGAAAAACTTACTTCAATTTTTTATGGTAGCTTTCCTATTTAGTAGTTGCCATAAAGACAATAATGCAACTCTGACAGGTTGCAACATGCAGCAGATTTATGCTGACAATGCAAAAAAAGTTACGATTACAAGTGGGATTTGGGGGACAGTATCTAACATGGAAGGAGATTGTATGCCAACTGTACCGCCATCAACTAATACTTGCAAAAACTGTCCTGTACAACGGACAATAAAAATTTATCAATATACATTGAAAGCCAACGCAACCCCGTCTGATAATTCACCAGTATTTTTTGACAGTTTTAATTCTCCACTTATTGCACAAGTTGATGCAGACGAAAACGGCTTTTTTCAGGTCAATATCCCATCAGGACATTATTCAATTGCAGTTGTTGAGAATGGTAAATTGTATGCAAACAGTTTAGACGGTCAGGGAGGATTAAAACCTTTCACATTTACGAGCGGGAAACAGAATATAAATATTGTAATGACATATAAAGCTGCATTTTAGACAAGCAGCATACAATATTCGAAATAGCAGGGCTGACGTGCATTTCATCAACTTTTTGTTCGCTGTTGGGCGGTAGTCCGGGCTAAAAATTATCTATTGAGCTATGAATCAAAATCTCAACTATTTGTTCGTATTCTGTACTTTTGTTCCCCCCTCTTAGCGCAAGCTTTATAGTAAAGATTCTGTGAGGTAGCCATGCTTGTGTTCCAATCCCATTCCAATTTCCGTTTATTCTTCACAGTTACACAACAATTCAAAACAGGAAAACGATTTATTTCCCTGTCTGCCGATCAGGCAGGTTTGTTCACTGGCCTTGTGAAGTGAATGCTCTAGCAGGAAAAATGATGTACTGCTATTTAGCTTTTTTAAAAACCATTATCTTTAAAATCCGATCAATCATTTTTTATACAACGCGTTCTCAAAATATTTTACCCGCTGGCTAAAATCGTTTCTAGTTGAATTATATTTGACACGAGAACTAGTGTCATGTCAAATTAAAATTGTCGGATAAAGTTTTTTTAATTTTATCCTTGCCTTATCATTAGTGAACTGCCAGTTGATCTTTGCCTCTTTATTATTTCGATCTTTTTGCCAGGCGTTAACTTCTGTTTTCATTT
>DASSHD010000548.1:0-9134 GCA_035693085.1 Hanamia sp.
ATCATCAATACTCGGTCTATTTGAAAGAGGCAAAAGTCAAAGAAAGTGTAGAGGTATCTGATGGAGTGAAGGATGTGAAAGACACGCTTGAATCCTTAAAAACCATTATCATACTTCAACGCGAGATTCTGGATTTGTCGGCAGATGCAGAAGACGAAGGAACCAATGCGCTGATGAGTGATTACATTCGTGCGCAGGAAAAATTAGTTTGGATGTATTCAGCATATTTAAAATAATTCAAAATGAAAAAAACTTTAAACTGGTTAACCAGGGATTGGAAAATAGGCCACGACACAGGTTTGTTGATTTTCAGGTTGGTCTTTGGCCTTGTTTTGATCTATGGCCACGGCTTTGAAAAAATGTCTGTTATTATAAGCGGACAGGAAATCCAATTTATGGACCCCATAGGTATTGGCGCAGGCACATCATATCACCTCGCAGCTCTTGCAGAAGGGGTTTGTGCCATTCTGTTGATTTTGGGATTGTTTTCCAGGATAGCCACATTAATATTGTCCATAAATTTTTTAGTCATCTTCATTTTTCACGCCTTTATCGCTGGTGATGGTTTTGCTGTATTGGAATTGCGTTTCTTTTATTTGTTTGCGTTTATAGGCATAACGCTCACCGGCCCGGGAAGGTTTTCATTGGACTACCTGTTTTTCCACCGCAAAAATGAATTAGAAAAAACTTAAACGAAATATGCCGGAACTTATCATACAAGCCCGTGAAGCAGCCATTGGCGCCCATTTGAGCGTAAAACGCATTCTTCCCTTTCGGCGCAGAAGAATGGTAGGCCCTTTTATTTTTATGGATCATGCTGGGCCAATAAGTCGTTTTCCAACTGAAATAACTTCTATGGATGTATTGCCTCATCCGCATATCGGGCTTTCTACGATAACCTACCTGTTCAGTGGAAACGTAACCCATCGCGATAGCCTCGGGGTAGAGCAAATTATCCATCCTGGAGAAGTAAACTGGATGACCGCAGGAAAAGGTATTTCCCATTCCGAGCGCTTTGAAGACCCTGAGCTTTTGCAAAAAGTTGGGCTGGAAATGCTGCAGACGTGGGTGGCCTTGCCGGAATCCGCCGAGGAAGACGACCCCACTTTTGAAAATTACAAACCCGATCAACTTCCGGTTTATACCGACAGCGGTATACGGATGCGTTTGATTGCCGGCAATGCCTACGGATTAAAAAATGATGTAGCCGTTCATTCACCGCTACTTTACCTGCACGCAAAATTGGAAGCAGGAGCAAAGATAGGCCTGCCTATGGAACATTCTGAACGAGCTATTTATATCGCAAGTGGTAGTTTGGAATTTTCGGGAATCACTTATTCCAATGGCCAAATGATAGTCTTTTCAAAAAATGAAGAAGCAACTATCCGGGCCAAAACGAAAACGGAATTTATGATCCTTGGCGGCGAACCTTTATGCGAACGATTTATTTGGTGGAATTTCGTCTCTTCGAGTAAAGAACGTATCGAGCAAGCGAAAAACGATTGGAGAACCGGCAAAATTATTTTGCCACCCAACGATAACAAGGAATTTATTCCGCTGCCTGAAAGCCGGTCGAAGCCTGCAGGCAGCGATGTGCCGCCGCCAGAGCCGCTATCGTGAAAATTATTAATGGACGATATTAATGAATTTAAATTTTAATAAAATTATGAACAAACTATTAGGGCTACATCACATCACAGCCATTGCAGGCGATGCGCAGCGCAATTACGACTTTTATACAAAAGTTCTTGGATTACGCCTGGTAAAGAAAACCGTTAATTTCGATGATCCACAGACGTATCATTTCTATTACGGAGATAAGGTAGGCACTCCCGGAACCATCCTTACCTTCTTCCCCTGGGCAAATGTGAGACAAGGAAAGAACGGCGCCGGTATGGCTACAGAAATTGGCTATTCCGTACCAAAAGGAAGCCTCGATTTTTGGAAAAACCGGTTTGAAAAAAACAAAATTCGATATGATAATCGTGAGCATTTTGGCGAAAAGCAAATTGCTTTCCGCGACCCGGACGGATTGTGGCTCACTTTAATTGAAGCCAAAAATAACGATGAACGAAAAGGTTTTGAAACCGCCGGAATAAAAGCTGAAGTTGCGATTAAAGGATTTCACTCGGTTACTTTGACCCTGAATAATATCGAAGCAACGGCCGCCATCTTAACCGAAATATTCGGTTACAAACAGGTAGCAAAGGAAGGCAATTTATTCCGTTATCAAACCGATGCCGTACAAACTGCAGCGATAGTAGATTTATTGGAAATGCCACAAGCCCAAAGAGGTATAAATGCAGCGGGGACAAATCACCATGTAGCATTTCGGGTAAAAGATGAAGAAACCCAGATGGCATTTAGAGAAAAAATTGTGGCAAGGGGCCTTCACATCACCGGGAAAATAAACCGGGATTATTTCTTTTCACTTTATCTCCGTGAACCGGGCGGCGTTTTGTTTGAAATTGCGACGGACAATCCCGGATTCGCAACGGATGAAACGGTAGAAACTTTGGGGAGTTCGCTTCAGTTACCGGATCAATATAAAGCGATGAGGGACCAGATTGAAAAAGGGCTGCCGGAGCTTCAAATGTAAACACAAGAATTATGCACAAGAAAAATATACAAACAGCAGGCAAATCTTTGAAAGAAGCTGAAAAGGCGTTGATTATGGTACATGGCCGTGGAGCGGATGCCCGTGATATATTAGGGCTTGCATCTCATTTCAATGTATCTGACTATGCCTTGCTGGCGCCGGAGGCAACCAATAACACCTGGTATCCCTATTCGTTTATGGCAAAACCAGAGCAAAATGAACCCTGGCTTTCTTCTGCTCTTGATTTACTAAAAGATGCCGTAGATGAAGTCGCCGAACAAGGAATCAGCGCAGAAAACATTTATTTCCTCGGATTTTCGCAGGGAGCTTGCCTGGCATTGGAGTTTGTTACGCGCCATGCTAAAAAATATGGAGGTGTTGCAGCATTTACCGGTGGCCTGATTGGTGACAAAATAAATGAAGAAAATTATTCCGGCAATTTTAACGGTACCACCATCTTTATCGGTACCGGAAATCCAGATCCGCATGTGCCGTTATCACGTGTAAATGAAAGTGTCGGCATCCTGGAAAAAATGAATGCAAAAGTACACCTGCGGGTTTATGACGGCCGGCCGCATACTATTTCCCAGGATGAAATAGAAGAAGCAAACCGGTTGATTTTTAATCAATCTAAAAAGAAAATATAATGGAGAATCAATGGCCTCTGCTGTCCTACGAAAAAGGGAAAGACACATATAACACGTTGCACATGTGGACGCAAATTGTCGGTAAAATAAACCTGGCTGTCGCGCCGTGGATCAATCACTCATGGCATATTACACAGCACATTACGCCCACCGGCCTTTCTACGCTTGAAATGCCTTATAAAAATAAGAATTTTCAAATTGACTTTGATTTTATAAACCATAAACTAAAGGTTATTACAAGCGATGGAGAAAAGCGGGATTTTGATTTGGAAGGCATTTCTGTGTCAGATTTTTATCATAAAATATTTGCATTGCTCAGCGACTTGAATATTGATTTGAAAATAAACACAATGCCTGTTGAAATGGAAAACCCAATACCATTTGAAAAGGATACGGTAAACGCCACTTATGATAAAACTCAAGCCGCTGCCTTGCACCAGGCTTTATTAAAAATGCAAAATGTCCTTACCCATATACGATGCAATTTTACAGGCAAATGCAGCCCTGTGCATTTTTTCTGGGGCAGTTTTGACCTGGCGGTATCAAGATTTTCGGGACGAAGAGCGCCGACACATCCAGGAGGTATTCCATACCTCGCAGACTGGGTGGCCGAGGAAGCTTATTCGCATGAAGTGGCCAGTTTTGGTTTTTGGCCCGGCAGTGAGGCATTCCCTGAAGCGGCTTTTTATGCTTATTTATACCCCGAACCTGAAGGCTATAAAAATGCTGATGTGAAACCAAAAGAGGCTTATTATCATGAGACGCTGAGAGAGTTCATACTTCCTTATAGCATCGTGCAGCAATCAAACAATCCCGAAGAAATGCTGTTAGAATTTCTTAACAGCACGTATGAAGCGGGCGCAACATTGGCTGAATGGGACAGAGCGGCTTTAGAAACCTAAACAATAATCATGATTCAAATTACAAGGATTTACAGCGACAACAACGGAGAAAGCCATTTTGAGGATTTTGAAATGCCGCTAAAGGATTACGGTGAAATTGGCCTTCTCTCTGATAAAATCCCCGTTAAAGATGTAATCTTTAGAAAGGTAAAGCCAGGTTATGATTACGATTTCCATAATGCACCCCAAAAGCAATATGTCATATTATTGGATGGAGAAATTGAGATTGAAACTTCACTGGGTGAAAAAAGAATTTTCAAAGGAGGCGATATCTTGCTACTGGAAGATACCCGGGGCAAAGGGCATAGAACAAAAAATCTTCAGCATATTGAAAGAAAATCTATTTTTATAACGCTTTAGATTTGTAGTAGGCTCTTGTCTATAATCCGCTCCCGATTCAAGTCTTATCTGGAAAGATGTAAAACAATGCAATAATGATTAGAAACATTTTCAACCCGGGCAATTAACCCAGGGATACAAAAAACTACTAATAGATGGAATCTATCGTGGCTATTGACATTATCGGTATTGCAGCTTTTAGTGTGGCGGGAGCATTTGCCGCCATGGAAAAAAGACTGGATATTTTTGGGATTTTCATTATTGCTTTTGTAACCGCATTGGGCGGGGGCACTTTGCGTGATGTTTTAATTGGTGAAGTACCCGTTAGATGGATGTTGAATTTAAACTCAGGATTGGTTGTGCTGCTCAGCACTATAGCAGCATTGCTCTTTAAAAGTGTGATAAAAAACTACCATAACGTTTTGTTAGTATTCGATTCCATCGGGCTGGGGTTTTTCACTGTGGTTGGTATTCAGGCAGGAATTGCCCTTGCACTGCATCCTGTAATTTGTATTACTCTCGGCACTATTACAACTTGTTTTGGCGGAGTTATAAGGGATATTTCTTTAAACAATATCCCCCTTATTTTCAAAAAAGAAATTTATGCAACGACATGCATTTTCGGAGGCGTCGTTTTTTTCCTTTTGTTAAAGGTGGATGTGCCCAAAATGCCGGCTGAAGTCACTTGTCTCATTTCTGTTGTTTTACTTCGATTATTATCGGTAAAATTCAACTGGCAATTGCCTGCTATATGGAGGCCTGAGCAGAAATCACCCTGAATAGTTACAATACCCAGGCAAAAATATGCATGGATTGCAAACCTGGGTTGCATTGCCAAAAGAACCGGAGCAAATGGAGCCGGAGTTTTCCATTGTGATAAGGAACAAAATTCCCACAAAGACAGAAGGAGAACTGCGATTTAAACTTGAATAAAGGAAAATTGGTGCCAAAATTGATAGTACAACCATGAATGAATTGGATTGTAGTTGCCTGAATCGGAATTTGGATTGAAATAATTTCCTTCCTGGGCGCAAACTTCGGTTTGAGCAATTCCACCTATGGTGAAAGTTTTTTGCAGGAATCATTTAAATCATTAAATTATAATTCATAAAAATTAAACTATGCCGATAATAACAAAAGAAGAAATAGCTGAATTAAGCCATGTAAAACAGGAAAATTGTATTTCAATTTTTATCCCGACCCACAGAGGCGGCAAAAAGGTATTGCAGGGAGAAGATACGTTGATGCTGAAAAACCAATTAACAGAGGTTAGTAATAAGTTGGCAAAAAAAGGCCTTCCTGTCAATGATATAAAAAAAATGACGGCGCCCGTTCAGCAATTAATTGATGATAGTTCATTTTGGCGAAAGCAATCCGATGGCCTCGCCATTTTTTTAGCCGATGGTTTTTCAAAAGTCTATATTCTGCCCGTGTATTTCCAGGAATTTAATTATATATCAGGTTCATTCTATTTAAAACCATTGATGCCCATGTTTGTTGGGGACGGAAGTTTTTATTTATTGATGCTCGAAAGAAGCAATGTAAAATTATATGAATGTACCCACCATAGCTATACAGAGATAAGTATTGAGGAATGCATTCCTGAAACAAAACAGGACGTCGTAGGCCATGATTATGAACAAAAAAATCTGCAATTCAGAACGGGACAAGGCGCAACAGCAGGAGGGGCTATTTATCATGGACAGGAAGCTGCTACGGGGAAAAGGAAAAATGAAATTAAAAGATATTTGCGGGCAATTAATGATGGAATCGTCCCGCTTTTAAAAGAAGATAGCATGCCCATGCTCGTTGCTGCTCAGGATCCGCTTTTCGATATGTACAAAGAAGTAAACAGTTACCCACATTTAATGGAAAAAAATTTAAGGGTCAATTTTGGCGATACGAATATTTATGAGGTACATGAGTTGGCATGGGAAACGATGGCTCCTGTATTTGACCGGAAAAGAAAGGATAAAATAGCACGCTTCCTTGATGAGCAAGGGACAGGCAAAACAGCTATCGGAATAGATGAAATTATACCTGCCGCCTTCAACGGAAAAGTTGATGCCCTGTTTTGTGAAAACAAGGCAGATATTTTTGGTAACTACAAAGAAGAAAATAATTCTATAACTGTTAACCAAAGTGAGGAAGATGACAACACCATATCATTGATGAATGTTGCTGCGGTAAAAACATTTTTAAATGGTGGCGAAGTTTATTTATTGGATAAGGAAGAAATGCCAAATCAGGCTTCCAGGATTAATGCGTTGTACAGATATTAAAATAGAAACCGGAGTTAGTTTCCGATATCCATTTTTAAAATGCTACCGGTGGTAGTACAGGTAAACCAACCAAACTGTTGTGGGTTAGGGTTTCCGACTACGATGCGGAAGTTTTAATGAATTTAAATCAAATGAATTTATCATGAAAAAAAAGTTTTTTAATGCGAAAATTTATCGCAACGATGCAGCAACGGAAATGATTGTTGAGAATGGAAAAATTACGCAGATAGGTACCAATTTACTAAAATGTGAAGAAGAGATTGACCTGGGTGGCAAGCTTGTTTTACCGCCTTATGTAGATCCTCATTTACACCTGGATTATGTATATACCTTATCTGAACTGGGACAGGAAGGAGCAGGCTCAGGTACGTTGTTTGAAGCTATTGAACTATGGCCAAAATTCAAAGAAACCCTGACGGTAGAAAGTGTGAAAAGATTGGCGATGAAAGGAATTAGAGATGAAGTATCACAAGGCGTACAACATATTCGTACACACATAGATGTTACAGACCCAAACTTTACAGCATTAAAGGCAATGCTGGAAATGAAGGAAGATTTAAAAGATATCGTTGACATCCAAATTGTATCTTTTCCCCAACAAGGTATGTACATGTATAAAGGTGGCGTTGAGTTAGTGGAAGAAGCGCTAAAAATGGGAGCTGATGTTGTTGGTGGAATTCCACATTACGAACCAGCGCGGGAATTTGGAGAAAAATCTGTTCATGATATTGTGCGCCTTGGTTTGAAATACGACAAGATGATTGATGTTCACTGTGATGAAACAGACGATACCCATTCACGTTTTTTAGAGTTATTGAATGCGCTCGTACTGATGGAAGATTATGGTAGCAGAACCACTGCAAGCCATACTTGTTCCTTTGGTTCGGTAGATAATTCGTATGCTTATAGAATGCTGGACTTGTTCAAGAAAAGCAAAATCAACTTTATTTCTTGCCCTACTGAGAATGCCTATCTGCAAGGTCGGCAGGATACGTATCCTAAACGCCGGGGGTTAACGAGGGTAAAAGAATTCATAGAATCAGGAATCAATGTTGCTTTCGCGCAGGATTCAATAAACGATCCGTGGTACCCGATGGGGAATGGAAATATGATGAATATTTTGGACAATGGAATTCACTTAGCACAGATCATGTCGCCGGAAGAAATAAAAACAGATTTTGATTTAATTACTTATAATGGAGCCCGTTGTTTAAATATGCAAGACAGTTATGGCTTAGAAGTAGGCAAAGCTGCGAACTTTATTGTGCTTAATGAAAGTTCTGTTTATGAAGCGATCCGTAAAAGGGTAGATGTGTTGGCATCTGTACGCAATGGTAATTTCTTATTTCGTCGTAAAGAAATGGCGTATGATATTCCGCTTAGCCTATAAATATTTTTTCGCTAAGTGCTAAAAAATATATTAATCAAAAAAGACTGTTACCAGATTGGTAACAGTCTTTTTTATTATACGAAAAATAAATTTTACAAAGATTAACTCAATGCCTTTTTAGAAATAAAGGAAATGATCAAACCGGGTATAGCAAGCGCAATCGCAAAATAAACCAAACTCATAGGAGAATAAATTCCGAGCAACAGACCTGCAGCAGAAGATGCAATCATAATAGATAAGTTGAATACAGAAGACTGAACCGATGTGGCAACGTCTTTCGCAGTTTCTACCTGCCTGCTTACGGCTGCCTGCAACAAAGTTACCAACGGCCCAAACGAAAGACCCCACAAAAAGAAAGCAAAATGCCCCCAGACCTTTGTTCCACCGAATAGTAGAAAAACAAGCATAGAGATTATTAGCAAGGCAAACATGGCTATGGTTATCAGTCTCAAGTGTTTATCGGTGTATTTAATTGCGAGCAATACAGATATCAAAGATCCTGCGCCAAAAAACAATAAGGCACTTTCAACACCTCCCGCCAGTTGGATCTCATCAACAAGGCTTGTGATATACACATACACACCATAGTGTGCAATTACACCGAGCAGCGTAAGCAGCAGAACAATTAAAACTGCGGGTATTTTTAACAGCGCAAAGGGTGATGAACTCTTGGTAAGTTTCTCTCCGGGAATAGAAGGCAATGCAAAAAAACTGATTAAAGCAATAACAATGATTACGCCTCCAAGTCCAATGAATTCGGTTCGCCAGCCATAATCATTCCCAATAGCGGTCATTGCAGGCATCCCAATGCTAATGCCCAATGTAGTCCCAGCCATAATTACTGCGATAGCTTTTCCGTGATGTTCCTCATCTACCAGGCGCATCCCATAAGCGGCAATCATTGGCCACATTACCCCGGCACAAATTCCACCTATGACTCTTAAAATAATAATGATCGTATAATCGTAAACAAGC
>DASSHD010000549.1:0-3787 GCA_035693085.1 Hanamia sp.
GTTCACCCGAATCTTCTTTATCAGAGCCTTACCAAACTGTATTAACGGAACAAAGCGCCAGGCGGTTTTTCCCTCATCTTTCTTTAAATAATGTGGTAGGAAAGGAAATTACATTCAATGATACAGTGCATACAACTGTAAGCGGAATTGTAGAGAATTTAAAACTCAACACAGACTTTAATTTTCAAACATTTGTTTCAATTGCTACTGAAAAGTCTTTAGTAGTGAGGGAATCTTTGGATAACCAGGAATATTCTCTTCCTTCAGATCTGTTTATAAAACTTTCAAAAAATACCAGTCCGGAAGTGATTAAAAATCAAATCGCAAAAGTATATAAGTTGCATTCCAAATCCTCTTCTAATGGACGCTTTAATTTGGAATTTAATCTACAACCATTATCAAATCTGCATTTCAGAACGTTTCCTGATGATTTTGGTCAGAGAAAAGCATACATGCCGGCACTATATGGATTGATGGCTGTAGCAGGGATTTTGTTGCTTTTGGCTTGTATTAATTTTATCAATCTCACTACTGCACAATCTTCTCAAAGAGCCAAAGAAATTGGCATACGCAAAACATTGGGAGGTTCGAGGAAACAATTGATATTCCAGTTTTTGAGCGAAACATTTATACTGACACTGATAGCAACGTTTATTTCTATCATTTTTGCTCCTTTATTATTAAAGGCATTTTCGGGTTTTATCCCCGAAGGACTTCATTTTAATATCCGACAACCGGGAGTGATTTTATTTTTATTAATTACTACAGTTTTGGTCAGCCTGTTTTCAGGAATTTATCCTGCATTAATACTTTCTTCTTATCAACCTATCACTGTTTTGAAAAATCAATCTGCGGTTGGTTCAGGAAATACAAGAAGGTTATTTTTTAGGAAAACACTTACCGTATCTCAATTTGTAATTGCACAGGTTTTTATTATCGCCACCATCATCGTAGGAAAACAAATCCACTTAGAACTCAATAAGGACATGGGTTTTAAAAAAAATGCCATCATTTATTTTGGAACCAATTACAGGGATACCTCAACCGCAAAGCGGCAGGTTTTGTATCAAAAATTTAAAGCTATCCCCGAAATTGCCAACGTGAGCCTGGCAGGTTTTCCTCCATCTACAGATGGTGGATTGGGTTTCAGTTTAAAATATACCAACGGGAAAGAGGAGATAGATACCCAGGTGAGGATAAAGCCGGCTGATACCAATTATATCAAATTGTACAAAATAAAGTTATTGGCAGGAACAAACCTTCCTTACAGCGATACCACTAACAGTCTTCTCATCAACGAAAAGTGTTCTCAAATGCTCGGTTTCAAAAATCCCCAGGAAGCTATTGGAAAATATATTGAGACGAATATGTACCGTGAAAAACTTCCAATCGTTGGTGTGGTTGGCAATTTCATCCAGGGTTCCTTGCATGACGAAATAATGCCGTTGGTTCTTTTTAACGATCAAAAAATGGAACTAACTTTTAATGTTGCTTTACAACCAGAAAACGCAGAAGGTACTGTTTGGAAAAGCGCCATAACAAAAATCGGAAAAGATTTTAAAGCAATCTATCCCAATACCCAATTGGAAATTCATTTCCTTGATGAAAGTATTGCAAAATATTACACTGCTGAACAGAATATTTCCACCTTATTGAAATGGGCTACAGGCCTCGCAATTGTGATCAGTTGCTTAGGTTTATTGGGTTTGGTAATTTATACTACCAATCAAAGAACCAAAGAAATAGGGATCAGAAAAGTAGTGGGCGCGAGCGTGTCACAGATCATTTCTTTATTAGCCAAAGACTTTTTGAAATTAGTTCTTCTCGCATTTATTATTGCTGTTCCAATCGTGTGGATCGCGGCAAATAAATGGCTACAGAATTTTGCTTTTAAAATTGAATTAAGTGTGTGGTTATTTATAGCTGGCGGATTGGTTATGCTATTGCTGGCATTGGTTATTCTGCTTTTAAGAACGTATAAAGCGGCGACAGCCAATCCGGTTGATAGTTTGAGAAGTGAATAATTACACATGTGAAAATAGGAAAATAGGAAATGAAAATTCAACTTATTTGTTTGTTTACTGATGGTGACACAATGATCATAAAATCGTTTAACCTGCCTGTTGTAAAATCAAATAAATAACGGTTCCAACAATAGAATGTGAAAATAAAAATTCAACTTATTTGTTTGCCTGCTTACCGGACAGGTAGGTTTACCATCAAGATCCCAATCTTTATTTCTTATAAATATCAGCCATCTTCAATGAAATATTCAATTTTGGCAGAGAAATAATTTCTTCTTTTTGGGTAAAGGAAATCATTTCCCAATTCCCCTTTTCATTTTTAAAATTCAGTAATACCAAAAACTTTTCAGGTTCAACAAGAATGTAATAATTAAGTGTTTCTATTTTTCGGTATTGAATAAATTTGTCAGTCATGTCTTTTACCCTGGTAGTTTCACTTGATACTTCCACTATCAGTTCCGGCTCAAACTGTACATATTTATTTTCATCTGTTTGCGCTTCCTTTGTAATAAAGATATCAGGATAATAATATTGATTTTCGTTCGGGATTTTTATCTTCATGTTTTCAATAAAGACTTCGTACCCTTTATCAATCAATAAGTCTTCTAAAATCCTTAAAAGATTTTTACAAATTTTATGATGCTCTCTTGATGCTCCTGACATTTCAATTAAATTTCCGTTTATAAATTCATGACGCACGTCTCCTGATTCTTCCAATGAAAAATATTCCGGAACGCTGTAGGTTTTATGTAATTCTAATGATTCCATTTCTACACAAATATAAGATAATTGATTTCAATCCATGAACCTGAACCTGACGGGTATGTTCGGTGAGGACTCCGGCCACGGCCGTCCACCCAATCAAAGAAAAACACAGAGTTGCATTTCAATCTATGAACCCATCGGATTCAAATGTATCCTAATATTATCGCTGATGCTTAAAAATTTTATTTCTTTGCACCATGGAATTATTTGAATTTCTCAAGCAATATCTTGAATATGTTACTTCAAGAGATGAAGAAAGGGGACAAAAAATATTTGACACGAAAAAAGCGGGTATTAAAATTTTAGAAAAAACAAGCGACTATATTTCACTTGCTATTCCCAGTGAAAAAAATAATCGCACCTATTATAATGTTGATTTTTATACTGAGGATAATTATTTGAACTACGATTGCGATTGCCCTGCTTTTGATAATTATGATGATTGTAAACATTGCGTAGCTGCGGCACTATTTCTTTTAGAAGAAGTCTGCCCGGCGCCTGTTATGAATAGTAACAGGACAAACGGAGATGATGCAAACTTCGCGGCATCAAAGGAAATAATTATTCCATTCACGAGTATTTCTTACCCTCAGCTCTCTATGCTTTCGAGGAAGTTTTACAAGATAAACAATTACTCAAACGATTACAGGAGCCGGTTATTAAAGACGGAAGGAACCACCCTGTTGTTTCATTATATAGAATCGGTTAAAAAAGAATTTGATCAGGTAATTACTTTTATACCACCCCGTCTTTTGAAAGTGGAATGTACATGCGGAAACGCGAAAAAAAATGATTTTTGTATTCACCTGATGGCAGCGTTGAGCAATTTGCGAATAAAATACGGTGATTTTTATTTTAATCAATTTATAGATTATACCCACGATAAAAACATTTTGCTGAACCCTTACCATCTTACCGTTGAAGATGAAGAAGCCAAAGATTTCCAATTCGGATTCAATTCCAATGGAGATATTGCAATAACAAAAACGCCATCTTAT
>DASSHD010000550.1:0-3989 GCA_035693085.1 Hanamia sp.
AAGTTTTTTTAGTGGAGGCAGCAGAGGCCGTAGTTCGGGAAGAAGCAGAGGTACGAGGGGAACCAATCTGAGAGTAAGAATAAAAGTAAATTATGAAGAAATTGCCAAAGGAACTACCAAAACCATAAAAGTAAAAAAATACATTTTGTGTAGTACGTGCGGGGGTTCGGGAGCAAGGGATAAAAACAGCTCACAAACCTGTAGAACCTGCGGAGGTAATGGACAGGTAAGAAGAGTACAAAACACCTTTCTGGGCCAGATGCAAACAGTAACAACGTGTCCTGATTGTAATGGAGAAGGAACTGTAATTACAAATAAATGCACAGTCTGCAAAGGCGAAGGAAGAGTATATGGCGAAGAAATGGTAACGCTTGAAATACCAGCAGGCGTGCAGGAAGGTATGCAGCTTAGTATGAGTGGCAAAGGAAATATGGGCGAACGTGGAGGCGGCGCCGGAGATCTCATAATTTTAATTGAAGAAGAAGCCCATCCTTATTTGCAACGCGAAGGTTTAAATGTAGCTTTCGATCTTCATATTTCTTTTCCTGATGCTGTTTTTGGGACTCAGACAGAAGTACCAACAATTGACGGCAGAGCAAAAATTAAAATTCCTGCCGGCACACAAAGTGGTAAAATTTTCAGACTAAAAGGGAAAGGGTTTCCATCTATCAACAGCCATGAAAAAGGCGACCAGTTGATCCAGGTAAACGTTTGGACCCCGCAAAACATTTCAAACGAGGAAAAAGCCTCTTTGGAAATATTGCTGGAAAGCGAAAATTTTAAACCGAAGCCGGATAAAAATGACAAAACTTTTTGGGAAAAGATAAGAGAAACTTTTAGTTGATAAAAATTAATGAATTCCTGGCTCTTACAAAAACAGGACTCTGGAATATTTATTGCTCTACTGTACTTTAAAACAGGACGCTTTCTAATATAAACACTCCTCGCGTTCTTTTAAAACAAAAAGCTTTATATTCCGTTAAACGAATCACCTGCCCACAAACACAATCTGATCGTCTTCCAACAGAGGTAGTCCTTTAAACCGTAACATCACATTTGCTACTGTAGCCACATCTTTTTCACAGTAAATAGAAATGCGGTCCAGGTCTTTTTCTTTCCAATAAACATAACCTACCTGGCTTCCATCTATATCATCTTTGGGAGAAGGAACTCCCAAAACAGCGGCAAGTAATTTTAAAGAAGTATAATGTTTGTAATCGCCAAATCGCCAAAGGTGTAAGGTATCCAGCATTGGCGTTTCCCAGGGTTTCATGTTTTGAAAATCAATATAAGAGGGAATGGGAATATTATTGATCAACATTCTTCGGCATAAAAAAGGAATATCGAATTCTTTGATATTATGCCCCGTAAATATCCAATTGTGATTATTGGCATGCAATTGTTTAAGCGTTGCTACAAACTGCTCCAAAATTTCTTTTTCATTTTCTGAACACAAAGATTTTATTCTCAATTGCTGTTCATTATTTTCTTTTTTGAAATAACCAAAACTAATGCAGACAACTTTCGCAAACTCTGCGAGAATAGCAGCACGCATGGGATAATATTCTTCAGCAGTAGTATCCGGGGGAAGGCTTTTGCTTATTTTTTCTGTCCATAATTCCTGCCATTCTTCATCTAATAAATGAAAATCTTCTTTTTCGGAAACTGTTTCAATATCTATCAGAAATAAATTTTCAAGAGCTATTTGCTGCATAAAGTTTTTTGTTTGATGAAATGAATGTACAAAAAAACCCGTTATGAAAGCGGGTAAAAAACTTATTGCCAAAATAATCTAAAATGTAAAGCCTGCAAAAATTGTAAATGACTGACTTCTCCATTTTTCGTTGTTGTCAATATCATTCAAATTAGTAAGACCTAATTCGTATCGTGCACCAATATTTATAAATGGAAGTTGTATCCAAAGTCCACCAACTGCCGACCAATCCCCTTTCTTAAAAATATCACGATTATCTTTTAGACTATCAATACTTTGTTTGAGTAAGCCACCCACTTGTGGGCCTAATTGTAGTTTCACTCTCTTGCTGGGTCCTACATTAATGTTTAAAAGCAATGGTACTTTCAGGTAATCTAATTTTGCTTTTTTTTGACTCCCATCCCCGAAAAGATCATCGTAAACTGTAGATCCATCATTAGAAAATTCGGCAGTTGATTGTGCAAAATTTATTTCTGGCTGAATACCAAATCTTTTTGAAAAATTAAATTGCATAAATCCGCCCAGGAGATAATTATAATTGAATCCGGATTTGTATGATTGTCCGTTTATTTTATTGATATTAACACCAGCCTTGGCTCCAATTCTGAAAAAGTTTTCATGATCGGAATTTGGATCAAATTTTCTTTGAGAAAATACTTGCAAGGAAATAAGTAACAGAAAAGCTAATAATAATTTTTTCATAGTGCAGGATTGATTGTTCAATATTAAACAAAAGAACTCCAAACCGGAATTTTAATAAAAATATTATTAAAAGTTTAAGAAATATTCCGGTTTGCGTTCTCTTATAAAAAACCCCGGTTAAAATATTAAAATATTATCTTCTCCAATAACCACGAACCCAAACCCATCCACGCCTTCTTTGTTGCCAATGCCCTTCAATGTAGTGTAAATGACCGGGACGAGAAGCAACCCAGTAACCTTTTCGATACTCATATCTCCCGCCACGGGCAATCCATTCACCACTCACCCATATATAACCAGGGGCGGGAGCCAGTGGCTGGGAATATCGTGGTGGCAATGGCCTCTCTCTTACAACAACTGCCGATGGGCCGCACCCAACAACAAAAAATAAAATAACAAACAAAGTACTTAGAAAGAAAATGATCTTTTTCATTTGATGTGAATTTTATTTTATAGATACGGTTTTAGAGAAAAAGTTTAATGAATTTCATTTTTACCTGAAAATAAAATTAAAACGCTTTTTCAGTAAACAAACAATTTTTAAAGAATTTCATTTTCCCTTTTGAAGAAAAAGAATTTAAATTATGTATCAGATCACTGAAAAAAATTATTTTAGTTTATGAAAAAAAAGAGTTTTTTTTCAACAATTACTTCCACCGGTATCGTTCGCACTTAAAATATTTTACAAAAAAAGCCGGCAATTTGCCAGCTAATTTGTGGAGAATACCGGATTCGAACCGGTGACCCTTTGCATGCCATGCAAATACTCTACCAACTGAGCTAATTCCCCTAACTCTTTTGAACCTGAGGTTCAAATGTGCGCAAATATAAAACTGAATTTAATAGTCAGGAAAAACAATTTTTAATCTCCCCAGATTTCTTCTTTCCCTTCGAGCCAAAGTTTTACCAGGCGATTCGAAACTGATTTCGGCCTTTCGAGCGGATAGCCCAAAGCCCTGTCCCAGCACAGACTTGCCAGTACCCCGAGAGATCTTGCTACCCCAAACAAAACGGTATAAAATTCATATTCCACCATTCCGTAATGAACTAATAACGCACCACTATGCGCGTCTACATTAGGCCATGGGTTTTTTATTTTGGCGATAGATTGTAATATCGGAGGGACAGTTTCATAAATGTTCCAAACCGTTTGTACCAAATGATCATCTGGCATGTGTTTTTTACCAAACTCCATTTGAGCTTCGAAACGTGGATCTGTTTTTCTCAAAACTGCATGACCATATCCGGGCACCACTTTCCCTTCCTCAAGGGTTTTCTTTACATACGCTCCTATCTGCTCTTTAGAAGGAAGATCGCTACCTATTTCTTTCTGCATTTCATATATCCATTTGATCACTTCCTGGTTGGCAAGGCCATGCAGAGGCCCCGCGAGTCCATTCATTCCGGCAGCAAAAGAAAGATACGGATCGCTTAATGCAGATCCTACCAGATGAGTAGTATGGGCCGAAACATTTCCTCCTTCATGATCCGAATGAATGGTCATATAAAGCCGCATCAATTCATGAAAACTTTCATCCTCAAATCCCAGCATGTGGGCAAAATTTCCTGCCCA
>DASSHD010000551.1:0-10191 GCA_035693085.1 Hanamia sp.
CCCCATGTAGATTTTCCAAATTCCTGCGCCGGAAGCTCATCATTCATAAATGAATATATCCTGTCCACACTTTGTGCCTTACCTATTACAATAACAGTTAGAAACGTGATTAAAATTAGTGTACTTCTCATTTACAGATATAAGGACTTAAAGTTAATTACTAAGGTTTTAAAATCCAAAGCCTGAATTTTAACCCGGTATTTTTTCTGTCAATATTTTGTTTCCTGCCCGATCATAATAGGTGCAGGTCATTTCATCAAGAGACGCAAACCATTTTTCAATACCTGTTTCGGCACAATGCCTGCAGAAGATTTTATAATCAGTTTTCCCTTGTTGGTGAATTTTTAGATAATGGGCAAACTTGTCTTTATCACTTTTGCCTGCAATAACCATGTTTTCATACATCGGTTCAGATTTTGTTCGATAGCCGTCTTTGCCAAAATATTCAGTGTGGCTGTCAACAACCCAGGTTTCAAAAGCGTTTACGCCTAACTGTTTGATGGCCTGAATATACTTCGGGAAATCTGCTCCACTTTTTACTTTGGAATGCGCTTCTTTAATTTGTTCTACTGTAAACATTGTTTTATTTTTTAATTGTTATAAATGATTACAAATCTCCAACAAGTAAAAAAGCGTTAATTGTAAAAAATCGTTTTTCTATAAAAATTTTTTAAAATTTTCAGGTGTATCTCCTGTGAACTGCCTGAAGTTCTTAATGAAATGAGCCTGGTCAAAAAAGTTATTCTCATAACAAATTTCCGTTAGCGATTTAGTATTGTTCAAATTATCCAACACCGAATTAAATCGGACTATCGAAGAAAATTTCTTTGGTGAAGTTCCTACCAGTTTTCTAAATCTTTTTTCAAAAGGGCTTTGGCTGATAAATAACCTTTCGTTGAGTTCTTTAATTGGTATTGTTCCCTTTGATTGGTAAATGAGTTGAACTGCTTCAATGACAATTTTGTCTTTTTGAATGTCTTTGAGTTGTGACAATAAAAAATTTTCAACAATATGGATGCGTTGTTTGTCTGTTTTGGCAAGGGCTAATTTTTCTTCCGTCTCACTCACCTTATTTTTATCAAAAATGTTTTCAAGAGAAACACTTTGATTAAACAGTTCGTTTGCCGGTGTGGGAGTAAAGCAGGTTAATCCAATTTCTGTAAAATAAACAAGGATGGTTCCGGTGTTAATAGAATTTTTGAATATTTTGAAACTGTCTGAAATACCGGTTATTCCTGCCTTTGACAGCTTAGTTTCCGTGTTATTTGCAAGCGTAACTAATTGCCCGCGATATTGAAACCCAATTACCAAACCTGTGGATGGGAAAACTTTATAGCTACTTTCAATATCGTTTTCTGAAATAATGAAATGTTTAATGTAAGGCTTAAGTCTATCTGTTGGTTTGATTGTATCAAATCGCATTATTAATTTCAGTTGTTGCAAAATTCGGCATAAAAATAAAATACGGGAACGATTTTATTATAGCTATTTTGGCACTGTAAAATTTTTATCATCAGCCGAAGGCCCATAAATAGAAGGTACCGGAATATCATTCAATCGCATATATACCGTCAATTGACCGCGATGATGTACCCAATGGTTAAGCGTAACGCCAATATCAATCATCTTTTTTGAAGTATATAATACCTGTCCATTTGCCTTCAGTATAAAATCTCCCTGCAATGTTTCGTTACCGGCTGACTCCAGCGCTTTTCTTGCTGCCAATATATTTTCTTCAAAATGATCCACAAGCTCTTTATTTGTTTTTGGTGTGGCATGTTTGAAAGTGGCAAAATCTATTTCACCGTCTGTTATCATGTGTTTGATCCATAAAGGAATTTCAGCAACCAGCAAAGCCAGGTAGCCCATGTTCATAGATTTGGGATGCGGTTTATATTCAAACAGAGATTCAGGGATTCTTTCAAGGCAGCTTTTGGTAGCAGGATACTCCAGGTTAAGTTCATTAAGAAAATCTTTTGTTTTTGCGTTATTCATAAAACAATTTTTGAGGATGAATTAATCTTTTGTTTTTATTGTAATTTCTCCTTAAAAAAATCAATCGTCCTTTGCCATGCAAGGTCCGCGGCGGCCTTGTCGTATCTGGGAGTGGTATCGTTATGAAAGCCATGATTTACGTTTGGGTAAATATATGCAGTGTATGCTTTACCGTTAGCTTTTAACGCAGCTTCATAAGCGGGCCAACCCTCGTTAACACGGGTATCAAGACCTGCATATTGGAGGAGAAGTGGAGCATGTATTTTTGTCGCATCTTCAGCAGTAGGTTGAGTGCCATAAAAAGGTACTGCTGCCGACAGGTCAGGAATACGCACGGCCATCATATTTGCAATCCACCCGCCAAAACAAAATCCAACTACGCCCACTTTTCCATTACAATCTTTGTCTCTTTTCAGGTATTCGTATGCAGAGATAAAATCTTCCAGCATTTTATTCTTGTCTAATTTTGCCTGCATTTCACGCCCTTCATCGTCATTACCCGGATAGCCACCTAAAGGAGTTAAGGCGTCCGGAGCAATCGTAATAAAACCCGCGAGAGCAGCTCTTTTTGCAACGTCTTCAATGTAAGGATTCAATCCCCGGTTTTCATGTACTACTACAATTCCACCAAGCTTACTCTTTGCATCAACAGGCTTTGACAACAATGCTTTGATTTTGCCGCCACCTTTTGGAGAATCATAATAAGTGAATTCGGAGGTAATGCGCGGATCATTTGCTTCCACCTGTAAAGTGTTTTTGTAATCAGGCATCAGAAAACTCATGAGCGATGGTACCGTAAGGCCACCCACCGCATAAAGAGATAACTTCTGCATAAAATCTCTTCTGTTAAGACGGTTGTGTGCATAGTCATCATACAAGTCAAACACTTCCTGTTTGATGTCTTCTTTTTTAATGTCGTTCATATAAGTTGCTTTTGGGGAGTATAAAGTTAGGAAATATCAAGGGAAGAGGATAAGGATGGAGAACAATGAATCAAAGTTTATTTTAGTCCAGGTTTCTTCTAAAATCCCACAGTAAATCAACAAATAATCAATTTTCTTATTTTCATCAGGCGTAGAAAAGTATTTATTCAGGCGCTAAATTTTTCGAACTTCATTTAAAAATGTTTGTCCGGTAAACAAACCTACCCTACCTATCGGACAGGCAGGCTGTCCGGCAGGCAGGCAAATATGCTTGATTCCTATTTAGATATTTATTTAATACCTGTACTACTATTTTGGAATAATTCCCTTTACTTTTTTTATTTATGTTACATTTATTTCTAAAAGAATTTTTTAAAATAAAAAATAAAAAATTATGTGGTGGATATTTGCTTTACTTGCCGCGTTCTTTGCCGCGCTCACTGCTATTTTTGCCAAGTTAGGAATTAAAGGAGTGGATACAGACCTGGCGACTGCGATACGGACTGTAGTAATTTTAATTCTCGCATGGGGTATTGCTTTTTTCAGAGGAAGCACTTCTACTATAAACACACTCACCAAACAAAATATTTTATTTTTATGTTTATCCGGTGTAGCGACAGGCCTTTCCTGGATATTCTATTTTAGAGCATTGCAGTTGGGAAGAGTATCACAGGTAGCTCCCGTAGATAAAATGAGCGTAGCTTTTGCATTAATATTGTCTTTTATTTTCCTCGGTGAACCAATGGATATAAAAACAATTATAGGAGCAGTACTTATTATTGGCGGTACTTTAGTATTGATTTTTTAGGGCTGACTGGTAAGAATTCTTTGTGCCTTTGTGGGATATTCGACAACTGAAGATAAGCGTAAAACAATTTTTATTACATAATACCATAATCCAAAACACGGCGTAAATATCTTCCATCCTGGATGATCCAGGTTACTTCATAGCTTCCTGAATTATTTTTACAAAAAAGATATAGATAAATATAATTTCTGTCTTTTGAAAGGTAAACTGCATCTGTAGTGCGTTCTGCACCATTGCCTGTATAAGTGAAATGCAGATTATAAAGATCTGAATAGGCAATTGCTGGAATGAATACCGTATCATTATTATTCACGATCACCGAAACCTCGCTGATATATGTTTTTGGCACATTCCCATAATCTCCATAATAAGGCCTTCTGTCAATTTTTATCAAATATTTGTCATCATAATAGAGTTTATGTTTTGCCGGATCGAAAGGAGCAATTTTTACTTTGGCTTTTATTCCATCTCCATCAAAAGTAATTGAGTCATTGCCAAGAGTAGAATAATTAATCTTTTGTAATGGAAGCGCACCCACGCTCTCACTTGTACCGGCTAATGTAAAAGTGGCAAGATCAGCCCGGAGATTGCCATAGTGAAACCTTGCAAATGATTCTGTCTTTCTGCGTGTATCGGGCATGTCATCCTGTGCTTTGCAAAAAGTAGAAAACAAAATTGATGATAAAAATATATATGCTTTTAAAAACTTCATTGATGTATTGTTCTATGGTTGCATGTTTTATTGCTGGAACGTTTATATCAAGACAAAACATTCAGTCCTCATACCTTATACACGGTATCTTTAATTTGCTTGCGGGTATCCTTTTGAGATCCAGTCCTTTTTAATATTGTCGGGCAAATCAAGCAAATGAAAGTTAGTAAACTTCATTTCTTTCAATACCGTTATTGCCGGACGCACATTAGGGCATTTTGCAAAAGGGCAGCAACCACAATAAATAACGATATTAGTTGCCCGCGGAACTTTCTCCAGCGCTGCTTTAAATCTCTGTAAATTATTTTCATCTTTCGTCATTCCAATATCAATCGAATGAGGTATAACCACGCCCGGGCCTACACAATAAATTATGGGAATTTCTTTATTGGCTTGTAGCGTCTCAGCTAATGCTGCCGGTTCTATCAATTGGTCTTTTGTCCAGTTTTCAGGTCGTTGTGCTTTGCATTGTTGAAAACTAAAGGCAATTAATGCAAAGAAAAAGTAAAAAAATATTTTTTTTGTTTTCATAAAAATGATTTTTTCAAAAGTAAAAATAATACTGCAAGTGAATAAGGCAATTAACTTTTAATTGATTTTATTAAAAGAATCGAATTAGTAATAACGAAAGAGTAAAGATAAAAATTCAAAATAATTACCTGCCTGCCGTCAGGCAAGGTTCGTGTTCTGTATCCGGCGTGGCTTTTATCTGATTCGTGTAAATAAGTTCAATTAGTGGCCAATCAATTAACCAAAGTATCCAAAACTACTCTTGTATCTTCTTTTGCTTTCTTTTTAAAAAATCTCCTGAATAAAAAATTATGTTGCAATGCTTCCAAATCTTCATCTAATTTTTTGCTTGCCGATTGCAGGTTTTGTAATGTAACTTTTATTCCATTGGCCGTTTTTTCATCATTGAGTAACATGCCGACAGGAGCATTCTTATTGTTCAATCCATCGTTCAATGTAGTGGTGGTTGTTTGTAAATTGTCCATTATTGCTTTTGATTGACCGGCTACTTCCTGCAATTGAGAAACCGTAGAACGCAACTTACTGAATATAACAGTGTCGGTTACCAGATCATTTGCCAAAGTGCCTTTATCATTGAGTTTGGAAGTGTAAGCCGTTACGTTTGCTGAAAGCTTTTCGAGATTGACTGAAGCTTTTTGGATGGTGAGCACGGTGTTGTTTAAATTGTCGGATAATTCGTCTGACGTAAGAAGCTTGCCGATTGATCCTTTGCCCTTCGTTATTCCAGAGGTGATCACTTTAAGATCGTTTGTAATGGCTAATATGTTATCATTATTTTTAGAAAGAGTATTCATCATCGCATCTGTACTCAATAGTTTTTCGCCGTTTAACGTATCTCCCTGACTGATTTGGGGAGACTGTAATGTGCCGCCATAAATTTCAACAATTTTATTTCCGATCAATCCATCGGTACTTAATTTTGCCATCGCGTCTTTCTTTATAAATCTTGCTGATTTTTGCTCCACATTCATATCTACTTCTACTTTGCCATTTCCCATCAGGGTTATTTTTTTTACAGTGCCTACTTTCACACCTGAAAACCAGATATTATTTCCTTTCTGCAATCCATTTACATTATCAAAAAAAGATTTTAACCTCACGGAATCTCCGAAAGTTTTCTTTTGGGAACCCAGGGTAAGTACCGTGATAATAAAAATTGCAAGCCCGAGGAAAATAAATATTCCCACTATTATTGCTCTTCTGCTTCCTGTTGATCTCATAATTAATATTAATGTATAAAATTGTACTTATAAAAATTTTGTATTACCTCATCATCACTGCTAAAAACTTCATCAAATGTACCCTGCTTTATAAATTTTCCATCATATAACATTGCCACTTTGTCTCCTGTTGTTTTTGCGCAGGTAAGGTCGTGCGTAATGATGATTGAAGTGGTATTAAATTTATGTCTTACATGATTGATGAGGTTATTAATTTCAATACTTGTTATCGGATCGAGACCTGATGTAGGTTCATCGTACAACATGATCTGTGGGCGCAAAATCAATGTACGCGCAATACCTACTCTCTTTCTCTGGCCGCCCGACAATTCAGAAGGCATTTGATTGATTGTTTGTAACAAACCCACATCATCTAAAACAGATTCAATCTGGCTCTTTACCTCCTTTCTTGTCAAATGTTTTGAATGCCTCACTAATGGAAAAGCAAGATTTTCTCTTATCGTCATACTGTCGTATAATGCGCTGTTCTGAAAAGAAAATCCAATTTGTAGCCTAAACTCCTGCAATTCTTTGTAATTTAATAAATCTACTTCTTTTCCCAATACATTTACAGTGCCGCCATCCGGTTTCAATAAACCACATATAATTTTTATCAGCACAGATTTACCCGTTCCTGATCTTCCCAGCACTACTACATTCTCTTTATTATGCACCTCCATGTTTACGCCTTGCAGCACATGATTATCCCCAAACGATTTGTACAGGTCTTTTATAGAAATGAGTACTTCACCCTTGTTATTATTTTGATTGGCATCCTGCATTTATTATCTAAAACTGTTGGTAATTTGAACAATAAGTATCTCTTCTATAAAAATTAAAAACATGGAAAGTACTACAGATGAGTTGGCAGCTTTCCCGACACCTTCTGTACCGTTTTTAGCATGAAAGCCTTTGTAACACCCTACAATACCAATTGTAAATCCATATACAATACTTTTAATCAGCGAAGCGAAAATATCAAGGAACGAAATTTTTTCGAATGCCTGTTGGAAAAAAGTTATATAACTTGTCGCCTCATTTTGATGCACGTTAAGAAAAGCGCCCATCATTCCAACAAATCCGGTATAGCACATCAGCATCGGTATCATTAGTGTAGTGGCCAACACTCTGCTTACTACCAAAAATTTAAAAGGATTGGTTGCTGAAACTTCCATAGCATCTATCTGTTCCGTCACCTTCATTGAACCTAATTCAGCGGCAATATTAGAACCTACTTTTCCTGCGCAGATTAATGCAGTAACCAAAGGCGCCAGGGCGCGGATGATAGCAATAGCCACAAGGCTGGGCAGCCACGAAGTAGCGCCAAATTCTGATAAAGACGGGCGCGATTGTTTTGTAAAAACAAGTCCGGTAATAAAGCCGGTAAGTGTAATAAGAAAAAGAGATTTATACCCAACCTCATAGCATTGCTTGATGATTTCTCTAAATTCATAAGGAGGCGTAAATAACTCTTTAAAAAACCGGCCTATAAATTGAAAAGCAGAATAAAGATCTATGAAGAACCCATCTATCTTTTTTGAAATTAATTTTCTTTCAGCCGGTTTAATATTCATCATGCTTTTTTTGCATTTTATCTGTTGCAGGCAAAGATGGCTATTGAAAATTGAAATTCAACAATTTTTTTATTAAAATGAAATTGAAATCTGATTTATTTGTCTGCCTGCCGGGCAGCCTGCCTGTCCGGTAAGCAGGATAGGTTTGCTTACTGTGTGATCTATTATTTTCTGCCGATTTACTATTTGCTTTAATGAAAATTTGGTATTTTCAATAAAATTTTCGCCATGACACTTATCGGATTTCTCATTCTTTTATTGATAGCCGCAGTTTGCGGAAGTATCGGCCAGTCGCTTGCCGGATACAATCTTGGCGGCTGCCTTGTTTCTATTGTGGTCGGGTTTATTGGGGCTTACATTGGTTTGTGGGTTGCGGGAAAAATGGGATTACCGGATTTTTTTACAGTCAATGTAGAAGGAAAGCCATTTCCCATAATATGGGCAATAATAGGTTCGGCAATATTTACATTTATAGTTGCTTTGCTGCGAAGAGCATTTACAGGACGTTCATAAGAAAAAGTTTTATTTTTTCTGTTCCCTTCTCTTTCAAAATCAAACTCTACAAAAAAATATCTCAAACCTGTTGATTTGGGTTCATATTCAATTACGCGCCCACAACGGGATCACATTTCCACATTTCTATCCCGTTGCGAATCTTTCCAAAAGAATTATGGGGAAAATTGTTACGGATTTTTTCTTCTTCATTACCCCTTTTAATTTCCTTTTTATCTTCTTTTTGAAAAAATGGAATCTTTTTCATTCTTATCCGTAGTATTTTCTTTTGATTTAAAATGTTTGAAAAAACGTGTGTATAAAGGATACCCGGTGATAATTTTATTGATATCTAAAAAAAGTTTTTTTACGGAGCATCCGATTTTTAATTTCCATCCATTATATTTGATGTTCACAAGGATTTTAAAAGCCAATGTTCAATCTTATATTATTTGGTCCTCCGGGAAGTGGAAAAGGTACCCAGTCAGAAAAACTGATTGCAAAATATCATTTGAAACACCTCTCGACAGGTGATTTGTTACGAAGTGAAATTTCACAGAAAACTCCTTTAGGCATAGAAGCCAAAAAATTTATGGATAAGGGTAGTTTAGTGCCGGATGAAGTTGTAATTGGCATGATAAATGATTCGCTTGATCATAATAAGGATGTAGCGGGTTTTTTGTTCGATGGATTCCCCCGCACTGATGTACAGGCGGAAGAGTTAGACAAATTATTAGAAAAGAAAAATACCTGTATTGATGTGATGCTTGCACTTGATGTAAGCGAAGAAGAGTTGGTGAAAAGATTGGTAAAAAGAGGCGAAACCAGTGGCCGTTCCGATGACAGCAATGAGCAGGTAATAAGAGCGCGCATTATTGAATATCACAAAAAAACTGCTGTGGTTGCCGAGTATTATCAAAAGAAGCATAAAGTAGTTCTTGTGAAAGGAGAAGGAAGCGTAGAAGAAATTTTCAACAGGCTTTCTAAAGAAATTGACCGCCTTATGAAGCAGGATAACTGCTGATGATTTTCTCTTAATTTTTTATTATGGATAAGATGAAGGAAGCATTCTTAAGGAAGGATTTTATTCCTTTGTTGGGAAAACTTAATGCAGATGATAAAGGGAAATGGGGTATAATGACTGCACAGCAAATGGTAGAACATTTTGCTGATGCAGTAAAAAATGCAAGTGGTAAATTAATTTTACCAATATTGAATGAAGGCGAAAGATTACAAAAATCCCGGGATTTTTTGATGAGCGAAAAACCCTTTAAAGAAAACACAGATAATCCGCTAATACCCAAAGAAGGAATCCCGCACCGCCAGCCGGATTTACAATCTGCGATTAATAAATTACAAAAAGAACTGGATCATTTCTTTTTAGTTTTTGAAAAAAATCCGGAAATGAAAACCGGAAATGCTTTCTTCGGCCAGCTTGATTATAATATGAATATCCAACTGCTACATAAACATGCAACGCATCATTTGAGGCAATTTGGGGTGGTGTGATCTTTTTAGACCAGGTTAATTTGGAGTTCGGCTTACATCAATTACTTTCTATAAAAAACTACTTTGCTTCCGAATTCTCTTTTAACCATTCAACGATTTCATCAATTTTTTTCACCGGTAGAAATGGGAATTACAAAGTTGTAATAACCCGAATCTCTAAGTCCATTTAAACCTCCGTATTTCTAAATAGAATATTTATGAAGTTTAAGAATATCCTCTAATAGAATCATTTAGCTAATTTTTTAAGAGTAGAATCATACCTTTTGCTAATGGATTCAAAATGTTGAGATAGATTATGAACTTTCATCTCCGATTTATTTTCACTTTTGTCTAATTCATTTAATATACTTTTTAGAGTTTCTGCATTACTCAAAGTCGCAATCTTTTCAATGGCTTTTAATTTCATTTCGGCGATACTCATAATTAA
>DASSHD010000552.1:0-2599 GCA_035693085.1 Hanamia sp.
TTTCTGTAATCATCATAAATTTTTATTTTTGAAGTATCAATATTCATTTTTGCGAGGTCTTTCATTCTTCTGGCTATCACATCGGCATCCACATCACAGATCGCTACTACATTTACACCTGGAATTTTTAAAGCAGAGGAAAGATCAGCAAAGCCCATTCCATTTACTCCAACAGCGCCAATGTTTAATTGTTCATTGGGAGAAATTTTATTTTTTAAAATAGCAAAAGCATTGTTGCTTGTTGCAGATACTAGCATTGTGCCTCCAACGATGGAAGCGGAATTTTGTAAAAATTTTCTACGAGAGTTCATTTTACTTTTTTTGATGATAATGAAATATAAAACAGGTTCAAGTTAAATTTTTTTTGACAATTTTTTTAAATGAATTTCTAAGAATTCAATTCAAAATGTTGCATCGCTGCGTTGAAAGTGGGCGGTGGGACACCCCCACGACAGGCCGCCCGGGTTGGTGTCCTCACCAACCCGCGACATTTTAAAATGCATTTCCAAAACTTCTTTTTCATTCTATCTCAGTAATAATTTTTATCACATCACCCGGATTGTCTTTCCAGTATTGAAAAGCATCATTCACATTTTTCATTTTATAAACTGAAGTAATTAATTTTTTGGAATCAAATTTCTTTTCTTCAAGCATATTTATCACATCATTAAATTCGTCTAATGCATTCCTGCTGCCCATTACATCCAATTCTTTTTTTACGATAAGACTGGTGTTTAAAGAAATATCATCATGGGCGTACCCGATAAAAACTATTCTTCCGGCAAAACCCGTTGCATCCAACGCCAGGCGATAAGTAGCAGCGGCGCCTATAGCCTCAATACATACATTTACACCTTCGCCATGAGTAATTTCATGAATTGTTTTCATAGCATCCTGGCTGGCATTATTTATAGTATGATGAACTCCTAATGATTTCATCAGTTCCAGTTTTTTATCATCTATGTCCAAAACAATAACAGAAGCTTTTTTTCGCAAAGCTGCCAAAGCAGTTCCTGTTCCAATCATGCCGCAACCCAGCACCAATACGGTTTCGCCTTCAATTATTCTTCCCCTGTTAGTAGCATGGTAACCCACACTCAAAGGTTCTACCAGTGCCAGTTCTTCACGAGACAAAATATTATTTTGAAAAATTTTTTGGTAAGGAACAGAAAGATATTGCAACATAGCGCCATCCCGTTGCACACCCATCGTTTCATTATACCGGCAGGTATTAAATCTTCCTGCGCGGCAGGCAGAGCATTTGCCGCATGATGTGTAAGGATTAACCGTCACGTTATTTCCTGTTTTTATGTAATCAGGCACATCATTTCCTTTGTCAATTATTTCAGCGCTTATTTCATGACCTGGAATCCGGGGGAATGAAACGAGTGGCATTTTTCCTTTATAAATATTAAGATCAGTACCGCACAATCCTATCAGATGGATCTTCAGTAATACTTCATCAGGTTTCATTTTAGGTTCCTGAATGTCTGTCATCCTTACTTTAGAGGGTGCATCAAAAATTACTGCTTTCACGTATTGTATTTTTTCATTGAGATTTTTATGATATAAAAATTCTATTTTTTAATATCAAAATAAAATTCTTTCTAAACGGGTGCATTCCAAATTGTCGCTTTGCCGCGCTTTATGTGGGCGGTGGAGACACCGCCCACGGCGGAACGCCCCGGTTGGTGTCTCCACCAACCGACGACAATTTGAAATAAAATTCTTTCTAAACAGACAATTGCAATTTAATATCTTTTACTTTATGCTGATTAATTTTTAAATTATAATAAATGATACTAAAATCTAAAATACAAATCACAGGTAAAAGTCTGTTTACTTTATAAGATTCCGGATTTTGAATAAATAAAAATCTTTAATAAATGTTTGTATACTGTAAAAAATCAGGCAAATAAATTTCTGATTTAAAATTCTTACTTTCTTTGTATAAAAAAATGAAAGAACTTTTTCAGCAATACGCTGCCTATAATCTGTGGGCCAATAAAATTTTATTGGAAAAATTATCTTCTGTTTCACCCGAAATTCTACATAAAGAAATGGGAAGCAGCTTTGGTAATATTTATGAAACTGTTGTTCATCTGATGGAGGTGGAAAGTATCTGGTGGCAACGTATGAAAATGAGTGAAAATGTGCAGGTGCCTGATAAAGATCCTGATAAGAATTCAGAGGTATTATTTAAAAAATTATTAACACTATCACAGCAATGGAATGATTGGGCAAAAGATGCCACTGAAAATTATTTCACCCATGTTTTTGGGTATTATAATTCGAAGAAAGAATTTTTTAAACAACCCGTCTATGAAATGCTTTTGCATTTATTTAACCATCAAACCTATCACCGGGGGCAAATAATTACAATGCTAAGGCAAAATGGTGTGGAAAAAATTCCTTCCACTGATTTTATAATTTTCGCCAGGAAGAAGTAAATCCTTTCAGATTATTTACGCTACAGGGGCCACTTCATCCAGTTTATTGTCTTTGATGAATTTGTCTTTCACTTCTGTAAACGTTTCTTTCAAATGTACTGCAACATTCAGTGTTTCATCCGCTTTTGAGTGTATCTCCGGTAATTGTT
>DASSHD010000553.1:0-5613 GCA_035693085.1 Hanamia sp.
TGATTGAAATAAAACTATGCGGTATTACTCTATATCGTGTCCCGTACATAAATACTGTTCTGCGGCCATAAACATTTCCATAATAATTATGGTAAACATATCTATTTGAATATCCTCCCCTATAATTTCCTCTTTGGCTATTATAACTATTGCGCGAAACTATAGTTGTACGTGTGTTATATACAGTTGTGTTTCTTTGTGGTGTTCTTACAGCTGTATTACCCCGATATACATTTCGCGTCTGATTATCGCGGGATGTAATATTTCTATCGTTACTAAATGTCCTCTCAGATCTATTGCTGTTAAAGGTTCTTTCAGGAGCGCTCTGTCTGGAAGAAACATTACCGGATGATCTGGAAGTCATGCTTCTTACAGGTGCAGAATAGCTACGTGAAAAGCTTCTTGATGGAGCTCTTGAAATCCCCCGGTCGCCATTTCCTCCGCCTCTTGAATCTCTGCCTCTTTGGGCCTGAGCATAATTTAAAATTCCGGCTGAGATTGCAGTAAGGAAAAATATTTTGAATATCTTTTTCATAAATTAATTTTTAATGTTGAAAAAACATTTACCAAATGTAATTATTTGTTTATTAGCTTAAAAAATTATAGTGTTAAATAATTTTATATAAATCTTCACAATAAGTAGATATAAATAAAGGCAATGAGTTTAACTAAAGGAGACATCTTAGGTTTTTGTTAACATACGTGGGTTACAGGGTGGGTCTCATCGACCAAATCAAGTATTTTTCTGTGACAATTTGGAACACACCCTCCTCAAATATAAAAATAATCAAAGCTGATTTATATTTGCTTTATGGAAAAATATTTGAACGATTTATTTGCCGGTCAGTCATACAATGAAAATAATTTTTTTCTGATTGCCGGACCTTGCGTGGTAGAAAGTGAGGAATTGATTTTTGAAGTAGCAGAAAAGGTTTTGGGTATGTGCAAAAAATTGAACATCCCCTATATTTTTAAATCTTCTTATCGCAAGGCTAATCGAACCAGCGCTTCATCATTTACGGGGCTTGGAGATGAAACAGCATTACACATGATTGGGAAAGTTGGCAAACATTTTTCTTTACCTACTATTACTGATATACATGCGCATGAGGAGGCAGCAATGGCTGCAAAGCACGTTGACGTGCTTCAAATTCCTGCTTTTCTTTGCAGGCAAACTGATCTGTTAATTGCCGCTGCCCAGACCGGCAAAATAGTAAATGTAAAAAAAGGACAATTTGTGAATGGTGATTCTATGAAATTTGCAGTTGAGAAAATTCAAAAGGCAGGCAACGAAAAAGTAATGCTTACAGATAGGGGAAATACTTATGGCTACAATGATCTGATCGTAGATTTTAGAAATATCCCTGTTATGAAAGCCCACAAAGTCCCTGTAGTTATGGATTGTACGCATAGTCTGCAAAAACCAAACCAAAGCAGTGGCGTTACAGGTGGCAATCCAAAAATGATTGAAACTATTGCCAAAGCTGCAATAGCTGTAGGAGCAGATGGTTTGTTTATTGAAACACATCCTAATCCGGCTAAAGCAAAAAGTGACGGCGCCAATATGTTGAGACTTGATTTATTAGAAGAACTTCTCACCAAATTATTAAAAATAAGACACTCAATCGAATGATCTTTTAAACAGGAATTGGGGGCTTATATATTTAAATCTTCAAGAAGGATATTTCAGTAATTAAATAACCGGTCATCATTCCGCCCAACTCATTACATAATTTTCGTCTTCTATTTCCAACGCCTGTTTGGTAAGTTGTAATGGATGAAAAGTATCCACCATTACAGCCAGTTCTTTAGTTTCTTTCATGCCAATACTTTTATCTACAGCGCCAGGATGAGGGCCGTGCGGAATTCCTCCGGGATGCAAAGTGATCATGCCGCGGGTAACATGCTTGCGGCTCATGAACTCACCATCCACATAATAAATTACTTCATCGCTGTCTATATTACTATGATTGTAAGGCGCCGGAATAGAAAGCGGATGATAATCGAATAATCTTGGTACAAAAGAGCAGATCACAAGATTATGCCCTTCAAAAGTAAGATGCACAGGAGGTGGCTGATGGACTCTTCCCGTAATTGGTTCGAAATCATGAATAGAAAAGGCGAAAGGATAGCAACATCCGTCCCATCCTATGACATCAAACGGGTGATGTAAATAATGAATGCCATACATTATTCCTTTCTTTTTTACCATCAACAAAAAATCTCCTTCTTCATCTATAGTTTGAAGGTTTTGAGGAACGCGGATATCTCTTTCGCAATAAGGCGAATTTTCCATTAACTGCCCGTAATTACTTAAATATTTTTTAGGATAACGTACAGGACTAAACGCTTCTACAATAAACAAACGATTCCCTTCTTTTTCAAATTCGATTTGATAAATTGTACCACGCGGAATCACCAGGTAATCTCCATAGGTAAAAAGTATCTCACCATATTGAGTTTTCAGTTTACCGCTTCCTTCATGCACAAAAATTACTTCATCCGCGTCCGCATTTTTATAAAAATAATCATGCATGCTTTTTCGGGGAGCGGCGAGTGAAATATGAACATCGTTATTTATCAAAACAGGTTTGCGGCTTTTTAAATAGTCATTTTCCGATTTGATACTAAAACCCTCAAAGCTGCGGTGTTTCAGCATTTTTTCTTCTGCTACCTCCGGAATAACGCTATAAGGCTTATCCGTTTTTATAATCTGGGTTGGCGGGTGCGAATGGTAAAGCAAAGAAGAATCGGAAGAAAATCCTTCAGTAGAAAATAATTGTTCAGAATATAAAGTTCCGTCAGGTTTACGAAATTGAGTATGGCGTTTATGTGGAATTGAACCGGATTTATGATAGTGTGGCATGATGAATATTATGTTTGATGTAGGATGTAAATTTACAAAATTAAAAAGCAACTATGCTCTCAGACTGACCTCCGATAACGACTGTGATAGCTCTTAAAAATCAATTACAGTAAATAAACAATTATCCATTATTTCTATTTTATTTGAATGATAATTGAAAACCAATTTGTTTTAATAAACCTGATCGTAAATTTGCTTTAAAAAATTTTGACACGTATAGGCTTGATTTCCGACACACACAATTACCTGGATCCCTCTGTTTTTGAACATTTCAAAAACTGTGATGAAATATGGCATGGAGGGGATTTTGGTACATCAGCAATTGCAGACCAGTTAAAATCTTTCAAATTACTGCGAGGTGTTTATGGAAATATTGATGGTAATGATGTAAGAAGTTTTTATCCTGAACAATTGGTTTTTATATGCGAAAAAGTAAAAGTAATGATGCGGCATATCGGTGGGTATCCCCCTAAATATAATCCTGAAACAAAAAAAGAGATATTAATTCACCAACCACAACTCTTTATCAGTGGGCATTCGCATATTTTAAAAATTATGTACGATGATAAATTGCAATGCCTTCATATTAATCCGGGAGCCGCAGGGAAACATGGCTGGCAAAAAGTAAGAACACTTGTTCGCTTTGCCATTGACGGAAAAGATATTAAAGATTGCGAGGTGATTGAGCTTTAAGAAAATGTCTGGCATTATCACCTCCAAAAGTAAGCTGTCGCATATTTATAAAATGATGCTCTTCGGATATTGAACGGTATCTTTTAAAGAAATTCCTTTAGTTGGTGGTACACATTTTTCTGATGAAAAAATAATGAAAATACAGAAAGAATGATAATACCTGTTTTAATTAGATGGTTTTTTAGAAGTTTACAACTTAATAATTTCCTTTTCAGTAAACCAACAAATTTCCTTAATATTCAATTTACAATCCGGAGCATTAAATTTGCATTATGATTCGATTTAAATTATTCTATTGCATTCCTGTTTTAATATTCTTTTTTGCATCCTGCAGTTCACATGATAAAGAAGTAAAATCCCCAAATTCAGATCCCAATTCAATAGCTTCTATCAAGAAGGCCATTAAAGAATATCCTGATTCATTGATATTGAAAGAGAATCTGATTGAGGCTTACCGCAATGAAGGCTATTATGATTCTGCAATTAACATCGCCAATCAGGAACTGGCAAAAGACAGTGGGAGTGCCTATTTGTGGAATATTAAGGCTACTTTGTATTTTGAAAATAACGATACTGCCAATTCCATTAATTCTTTGGAACAGGCCATTGAAATTTACCCCCTTCCCGAATATCTTGTCGCACTTGGAACGGTTTATGCTGAGATTAAAAACAAAAAAGCACTATTGATTGCTGACGGACTTTTACAAACGAATAAAACCAAATATGGCAAAGACGGGTATTTTATTAAAGGGCTTTATTATAATTATACAAATGAACCTAAAATGGCTATTGCTGAATTAGACAGTTGCCTTAACCTCGATTTTACCTACATGTACGCATATCGCGAAAAAGCAATAGCATTGTATAATCAATCAAAATATGAGGAGGCTTTGAAGGTGTTGAAACGTGCAGTTACTATCCAAAATAATTTTGATGAAGGCTATTTCTGGATGGGTAAATGTTATGAAAAACTTAACCGGATAGATGATGCCATACAGAGTTATCAGAATGCTTTATTGTACGATAAAAATTATTCAGAAGCAAGGGAAGCACTGGATAAATTAGAGAGGAGTAGCAGGTAAAAAATACAAGATATGCAATTAAAATAATCAATGTTCAATAATCAATAATCAGTAAAATGCCAATCATCGCACCATCAATATTAACAGCAGATTTTTTACATCTTGAAAGGGACTGCAAAATGCTTGACCAAAGCAAAGCGGACTGGTTTCATCTGGATGTAATGGATGGTAGGTTTGTTCCTAACATTAGTTTTGGGATGTCTATCATAAAACAAATTAGAAAAACAAGTTCTAAATTTTTTGATGTTCATCTGATGATACTGGAACCGGAAAAATATGCGGAAGAATTTAAAGATGCCGGTGCAAACGGATTAACAGTTCACCTGGAGGTGTGTCCGAATTTACATAGAAATATCCAACAGATAAAATCGCTGGGAATGAAGGCTGGAGTGGCTATTAATCCCGCAAATCCTGTTAATTTATTGATGGATATTATAACCGATATTGACCTTGTGAACGTAATGAGCGTAAACCCGGGTTTTGGCGCACAAACATTTATCCCTCATACGATTCAAAAGATTAAAGAATTGAAGGCACTGATTAATAGCACCGGTTCTTCAGCCAGGATTGAAATTGATGGCGGTGTTTCATTAAAAAACGGTGCTGAAATTCTTAAAGCAGGCGCAGATGTTTTAGTGACCGGGAATGCGGTTTTCAGCTCTGCAAACCCTAAAGAAGCGATTGAAAAATTGAAAGGTTTGTAAAATCAAAGTATTTTTTTGCGACTATGGAAAATGATATTTTAAAAAAAATCATTGCCAGTAAAAGAACAAATATTCCCAATTCTTAATTTTTTCAAAATATAGCTTCCGCAATAATTTATCAATCTACAAACTATCCCGCATTTGTTCTAATACAGGTACAGTCTGTTTTATCCAATTGGTTTCCTTTTCATCCCATTTATATTTTTTCGAAATGATATCTTCAATCATTTGCCTCCCTTTAAATGCCTGTTCTTCTGAATAAAAACAA
>DASSHD010000554.1:0-2057 GCA_035693085.1 Hanamia sp.
TGATTCTTTTCATTTCTATCTCATGCTAAAACGATTAGAATTTAGAATATTTATCAGGATAGTTTTGTTGTTCATCACAATGATGGCTGTGTCTTATTTTCTGATCAAAGGAACTTATATTTATCTCGTATTCCTGGTTCCTGTTGTCATCTATCAATTGTCTGAGCTTTACCGGTTTCAACATAAAGCGCATAAAGAACTGGATCAGTTTGTAGAATCTGTCCACTACCGTGATTTTTCAAGATATTTTGATGTAAAGCATGCTCCGGTTGAGTTACAACCATTGCGGCATGGCTTTAATGAAATCACTACTACCTTTAAAGATATAAGTAAGGAGAAGGAAACCACACATCAATATTTGCAAAAAATATTGGAATTGGTTGATACCGGCATCCTGTCTTATAGTTATGATAACGGCGAAGTAATATGGATGAATGAATCGCTAAAAAGGCTTTTGCAATTACCCTATTTAAAAACAATTCATTCACTGAGTAAACGTGATGAAGGATTGTACCAGGAGGTGATTTCATTAAAGCCTGCGGAAAGTAAGATTGCCACAGTTCATCTGGAAAACAGTTCATTCAAAATATTGTTATCAGCTACAGCTTTTCAAACCGGGGATAAAAAATTTATGCTCATTGCTTTCCAAAATATCAATGAAGCGCTCGATGAAACGGAATCTAAAGCGTGGCAAAAATTATTGAGTGTGATGACACATGAAATTATGAATTCGGTAGCTCCTATTTCATCACTTGCCGATACCTTAAAAAACAGGTTAGAAAAATCAATGGCATCTTTTGATAATAATGATGGAGCCGTACACGATCTGGAATTGGGTATTGAAACGATTAGGAGAAGAAGTGAAGGACTATTGAAATTCGCAGAAACTTATCGTAATCTCAATAAAATTACCAAACCGAATCTCATAAAAATATATGTACGTGATCTTTTTGAGAATCTATATCAACTGATGCAGCCTACACTTGCTCCAAAAAATATTGAGATGGAAATAGTTTTGAAAGAAACAGGATTAACGGTTGAAGCCGATCCCAGTCTTATTGAGCAGGTACTTATCAACCTGGTTGTAAATGCTAAAGAAGCTTTGAAGGATAAAGAAGATGCAAGAATCGTTTTATCTGCTTCTTTATCCAGCAAACAAAAAATAATAATAAAAGTTTCGGATAACGGTTCAGGCATACCCGAAGATGTTCAGGAAAATATTTTCATTCCATTTTTCAGCACCAAAAAGACGGGAAGTGGTATTGGGTTAAGCTTATGCAAACAAATAATGATGTTACACAAAGGAAACATACAGGTACATTCTGTGCAGGGAGAGGGTACTGCTTTTACACTGCAGTTTTGATATATGAAATAATTAAAGTCCTGTAGTATCTGTTGTATCATACCTGTAGCAATCGCAAAATTCTTCATCGCATAGTAGCCGCCTGAGTATTTTATCTTTTAGAACATCTGTATAATCCATTGGTTTTTTATTTATATAAATTGTTCTGTAAACCAATCTGATCCCGTGACTGTAATCCACATACCAGTTTACATGACCTGTGTATAATGGCTGTATTGGTTTCCCGTCCAATTTTTGCCATCCATAAATTGCCACCCGATTAGGTTTTGAACTACGTGTAAGCATACCGGTAATCACGACATCTTTTTTTATTCCTGCGATCAAACCTTTGTGTAGCCTTCTTTGTCCTTCAATAATCAGATTATGCTGATACATTGTTACGGCGCTATCACGAAATGCATACATGGGAACAGGTTCTAATTTTACTTTTGCTGCTTTATAAATATCATTCACCATTTTTCTTGTTGGCAAAAAACAATGCAGGCTGTCGGCAATTTGCTGCGCAGTCATTGGCGTGAGAGGAATTCTTGCAAAATCAATATTTGAACCGATAGATAAATAATCAGGAGTTACGAAATAATAAGCATGAATTATTTTGCCACCATCCGTTGTGATTGAGGTTTTTATTTTTACCATGCTTCTTAAAAATGAGGGAATGTTTCCATCCAGGATATCACGCTTCGCTACTGTTTCT
>DASSHD010000555.1:0-9757 GCA_035693085.1 Hanamia sp.
ATCACTGCCAAAAATATTTTTAATTCCTTTTGTATAATCCAAAGTAAATGTTGGATATTTTGAACCGATTGCCATTTTATAATTTGGAAATTGTATGTAACGCTGTCCTGGCTTAATGCTCAACGTCGCATGAAGCAAAACTGCCTGGTGCCTGGTAAATTGAGAGTCTAAAATCTGAACAGGATAATTGGGTGTAAACCGGTATCGCCATTTTTTATTTAAAATGAAATCAGTAGTATTTTCTATTGGCAACCTGTCTTCATATTCTCCTTCTAACAGGAATCTCACACCACTCTCCCACCTTTTTGAAAAACCGGTCTTGGCAAAATAATTTTCATAAATTTTCATATCATTTTGTCCATATAATAAAGTACCGATGCTATTTGCCAATCCAGTGAGATCATTTTCTTTAAAAAACTGGCTCACTCTTTTTCCACCTGCGACATAGATAGATTGATGTTTCATTTTTTTATCCGGATCAAAAGTGTCTTTACTGCTAAACTTGAAACCCGCCCACGGATTCAAATGACGATTATTAAATCCATATCTCGCATCGGCAATAAAATCAACATTAGTATTCCATTTTTTTTCGTACCTGGAAATTACTAAAGATGGGTTTATTACTAAACCTTCTACAGTGTTATATTGCAGTGTTTGTAATAATGGGGCAAATTTTATTTGATATGGATTTGTATTGCTGTAATGCGTTCGGTCCACACCTGTCCAGAGTATTTGCCAAACTTTTACATGCCCTTGTTTTCTTCTTAGGGAATCAATATTTTTTACAGTAGAATCTTTTCTTACAGCAAATGCGCTGTCTTTGGTTCTGTAATCTTTTATTTCTTCAGGCTCTAATGGTACAGGCCTTATGGAATCCCAATAAGAATGAGGTTTTTTGTTTACAGCCGAATCATATTTAATCACCACACGATTAAAATATCCTTTAGGAAAATCAGGATCCAAATTGTAATCGGAATAAACATTTACAAAATTCCCTTCTGCTGACAAGCCCAATTGATTAAAACTAAAATGTAAAACCTGGTCTTTGATACGCCAGATATCCTTATCAACCGGAGTATGAAGCTGGGAAATCTGCAGCGTATCCAATATTTCCAATTGCGATTTTTTAGTAAGCATTAAATTGCAACTATAAATACGCCAGTCGTTTTCTGTAATGTTGATAATCCCGGAAAATAAAGGTTCATAATTTCGTTTGGGGATTACCCTTATCACATTTACTTCATTGCCATCTTCAAAAAAGCTTCCCAGAAATTTATATTTATAATAATTTAAAGCTCCTTCGGCTATTGGAGAAACAAATCCACGTGGATTTATTTGCGATGCAAATACGTTTACATTGTTATCATAAAAACTGATGAATGCCGGAAAATCAAATCCAAAACCCTTGCTCCCACTCACCCTGCTGGAGATCACTTCCAGTTTAAACTTGTCAGGTTCCTGCGAAGAAACTTTAGTAACCGATTCTGATAAATAAATGATTCCTTTACCTGAAGAATCAAGGCCCATCTCATTTCTATCTTCTTCAGGTATTTTTTGACCGAGAATCCTTTGCGGTAGATTTCTTAATTTGATGATGCCCTTAATGTAAACCTGCGCCTCAAAAGCTTTCACTTGCTTTTGATAAAATGGGCGTTTTTTTATTGCCTGCCGGATGATTGCATAAGCAGGATCTTCGCCACCTTCTTTGATGATCACTTCTTTTAAAGTTAATTGTTGAATGGGGAGTACAAAGTTTACCGTTACATCTGCGGTGCCCAAAACAACTTGTTTTTCCTGAGAAGTATATCCCACATAACGACAATCTAAAGAATATTTTCCTGGAGAAAGAGAAATACTGTATTCACCACGATTATTGGCTGCCACGCCTAATGGAGTCCCTTTTACAAGTATTGTAGCAAAGGGAAGAATGTGGCCTTCTGTGTCTTTTACGGTTCCGTTAATCTTTTGCGCCGAAACAGTAAACACAGGAATAAACAAAAAAATCAGTAGGAGTTTCTGCATAAACGAAAATAACATCTAAAAATTTAAAAGTAAGAAATTAGAAAAAATTTATTGCGGTCAGTACGCGGGGGAAATTGAAGGCTTAATAAAAAATACGAAAGCTCTTTTTTTAATAAAAAGAAACCTTGATTTTAAAACCGTGTCCTAACTTTCAGAAACAACTGTATTAATCGCCGTACTGACTGACTGTTATACATTAAAAAAGACGGAAGCCAATTCCGTCTTTAATAAATATTTCTACAAATTTGCGATCCCTATTTTCCCGTTATCTTATGCCATAGCCCTTTTGCCGAGTCACTCAATTCTTTCACTTTTTCTTCTGCTTCTTCTTTTAATTTACCTGATTTGAAATCATCCATAACTTCCCCTGATTTTGCTTTTAGGTTATTGGCAACTTCACTGGATTTTGTTTTTAGGTCACCGGCTACTTCACCTGCTTTGCCTTTTAGTTCATTAAATTTTTGAGAAGCCTGATTTTTTAAATCATTGGCTTTTTCTGTAAAAGATGATTCATTGTTGTCAGCCATAATAGATATTTTTAAGGGTGATTAAATAATTCGCATTTTTATCGCGATTGTAGTACAAGATAATAATTCTTACAAAAGCAAAGTGCAAATTTTAAGGTTTAACAATTGATTTTCAAAAAAGGAGTTTTTAACTTTAAATTAATTTCAATCTTCTTTGAAGAAAAAATATTTGAAATTAATTGACAGATATATCTTTCCGGGTTCGGATATAACTCGCCGCCAACGCTGCGAAACCCGCTACCAATGCACCTATGAGCGCTGTAGCTAATATTAATAGAAAAGGACTATCAGTTTTGAAAATCAGCAAAGAAACCCGATGTGCTAAAATGTGCCCGTTTTGAATGCTGATCCATAAACTTAAAAATCCCCACAACAGGAAAAGAGCGATAAATCCATTAAAGAATGAACTCAAAGGCTTTTGTGGAATAAGCGCCGAAATAATAAAGGCTACAATGGCAATACTCCACCAGGGAAAATATAGACAGGAAAGGAAGCTAAAAAGTATGATGAGAATGGTAGTAATGACTGATTTCATTTTTGGTTTATTGGTTAATTGGTTTTATTGGTTTATTGGTTAATTAGTTAATTCGGAATCCTTACTATTTGTTTGTTTACTGCACGATCAAAATTTTCAATTTTCAATTTTCAATTCTCAATTTTCAACTTTCCATTTTCAATTAAATGACATTGTCCATTTTACTCTTTTATCACTTGCATCTGAAGCATTCATTACCCACAATTTATAATATTTTCCGATTGCCCAATCGCTTACGAAATCATCATAGAACCGGCTTCCCGGGTTACCACTTTCGCCGCCGGGATAAATGCCAAACGCTTCTGTCTTGGGTGTTAATGAAACGATCATGCGCCAGCTAGGGCCATGCTGTGCTTCTGCCGCATTGATGGTATTGGTACCACCACCAATTGGTAAATGTAACCTGCTGAAGGCATTTATGCGCGCTAAATGTTCCACATGGGTATCTTTATATTTTGCCCATTCCATAGTTCCGTTCTCATCAGCTTTCCTGATAACGGAGGCGGCTTTTTTAAATGCTGCTGTAACGTCATCCGCTAGAGTTTCTATTTGTGGGGTATTAATATTATCAAAGTATTTGAAGTTGGGGTATTTATTGATATCATCGAATAAAGTACTTTCACTTGGCCAAGGTAATTTCAATCCGGATTTTAAAAATTCGTCATTCCAGACAGTAACTGCCAGGCTATCCCATGTAACCACAAATAAAGTGGCACCTTTAGAATCCGCATCATTCCTGAGATCCCAGCTCTTAAGAATATTAAAATAATTTTTTTCCTGCGGTGATAATTTATCTACTTCCATATTTTTAATTAAAACAGGAAGAGCCATTTCTCCAAAAACATTATAATTATCTGTTTGCAACTTCATCATATCCCCGGGTGTAATATCATTCATCACTGCCAACCTTCTATTAATTTCCAACCCACGGTAAGGAGGATAATTCCCTCCGAGGTAATATGGATAAGTAGTATCGGTTGGGAGTTGGTTGGCACTGCTCACATAACCTCTCACAGGATTTACAAGGTGTGGATTTTCATCCTGGGGTATCATTCCCTGCCAAAAATAACTACTGTCTGTTCCGGGCATTACAAAGTCTCCCTGGCGATACCATTTTGCAGGAAACTTCCCCTGATCCCAAATAGCAATATCGCCATTCTTGCACGCGAATATGCAGTTTTGTCCCGGAGTGTGTAAATATTTTATAGCTGCGAGATAATCATCATAATTCTTTGCTTTGTCCAGAAGGGTAAACATTTTTAATTCATTACTTGGATCGTGTGCTGTCCATCTAACTGCATAATATTTATTGTTAGTATTTCTTCCACCGCTAAAACTTTTATCATACATCACCGGGCCGATATTAGTATAAGCCACGGTATCCATAAAATCAGGTTGCCCTTTTATTTTGATGTCTTCAATTCTGAAAGTAGAAGGATGCCACGCGTTGTCAAACCAATATTCTTTGCGGCTATCGTCTTTAAATTTTGTTTCATAATAATCTCTTACATCGCGCATAGCGTTTGTGAATCCAAAAGCACAACTATCATTAAAACCAATAATAACGGATGGTGCACCCGGAAACGTAGCACCATAAGCGTTATACTCCGGCGTTGAAATTTGCATTTCGTACCAGATAGATGGAAGGTTCAACCCCAGATGGGGATCGTTGCATAAAATAGGATAACCGCTTTTTGTTTTACTGCCATTTACCGCCCAGTTATTACTTCCGTTATTCGGATCAGGTTTTTGTTCAAAAATAGAGGTGGAATCTCTTTCATCATAATAAATAGAATCGGCCGATGCCGGAATTTTTAATTTTATAGCAGGCTTGGGAAAAATAGTCCCTTTCGGAACTATCGGATCAAGAGAATCCATCACAATCGGATAAATCTTATCAAAATCTGCAGAAGAAAAAACGGATTTTGCATTGGTCATTTCAAAATCATTTTCAGAGCCGGCAAGTTCCAATGCCATATATTTCAGGAAAAGAGCTGATTTTAAATTGGTCCATTTTTCTGGTTGATAACCCAATAATTTATATTCTATGGGAAGCTTAGCAGCGGTCAAACTTTCAATATATGCATTTACCCCGGCAGTATAATTATTACATTCAGCCAGCGTTACCGAATCCTTTTCAATTTCTTTTAAAGAATTTTCTGCTCCGTAAACCATACCGAGTCTTCTTTGGTTACGGTCATATTCAAGAGTTTTGTCCCCGATCACTTCACTAAGCCGCCCTGCTGCTGCGCGTACCTGGAATTCCATTTGCCACAACCGAAATTTTGCATGGAGATATCCCTGCACAAAAAATGCATCGTTTTCATTATCCGCAAACACGTGAGGGACAAGCCTTTCATCAAAATACACATTTACTTTCCCGGTTAATTGAGGAAATGAAAGGTGTGCAGAATAATCATGACCAAGCGGTTCTGCGTTTTGCCACAAGCCTTGTTGGGGATTTAATAATTTTCCAAGAGGGGCCGGAACCAATATAGACGAATTGAGTATTACGATTAATAACAAAGTAATAATTCCATAAGTGGCAAATAGAAATATTTTCATAACTGATTTTAAAGATGTAAAATAAGGAAAAGAATAGGTTGAGCAAAGAAAAAAATATTGCTTTTTTCTACTAACAGGATTTCTTAAATTTTTCCTTTCTATTTAATGTATCTTTTGTTACCCTTATTTAAATTAAATTTGCAACCCGACACGTTTCATGTTACATTTGTGTTATGATTGTTAGTTTTAGACATAAGGGCCTCAAACTTTTTTATGAAAAAGGGGATGCTTCAAAACTACAACCGCAACATGTGAGTAAGATTAGATTGATTTTAACCCGGCTTGATGCCGCCAGTGCAACTGAAGAATTGAATGTTCCAGGCTATAGCTTACATCAATTGAAAGGCGATCTAAAGGCATTCTGGTCAATAAAAGTTGACAAGAATTACAGGATTATTTTTAGGGTGGAAAATAAGAATACCCAGGATATAGATTATATAGATTATCATTAAATAAAAAATTATGGCAATGTTTAACCCGGCACATCCAGGAGAATTGATAAGAGAAACTATTGATGGTATTATCGAAGAAACCGGCAAGAAGCTAAGTATAGAGGAAGTAGCAACCGGCCTGGGTACAACCCGCAAAACTTTATCGGCCATTATCAATGGCAAACAGGCTGTTACTCCTGAAATGGCCATTAAACTGGCAACAAGTTTTAGTAATACCACACCTGAATTCTGGCTCCGTGTACAGGATAATTTCAATCTGTTTATTGCAAGAAAGAAAGTTGATACCAAAAAGATTAAAGTGTTTTGGAAAGCGGCTGTGTTATAATCTTTTTCTTTTTATATCAATTACAGTAAACAAATAAATAAAGGAGATTTGTGTTTTTATAATTTCATGTAATGGTTAATATTTCCACCATCCTTTCCACTTCTTCCACGTTATTAAAACTATGCAATACAATCCTTAACCTCTCCTGCCCTTTTGGAACGCTGGGATAAAGGATGGGGCGTATATCAAAATTATTTTCCTGCAATTTTTTCGCAACTTTTTTTACCTCTTCATTTCCAGGAATAATTACAATTTGAATAAGAGTTTCACTTGGCAAAATTTTATATTTCGGATTTGCATTTCTAAAAATTGTAATCAGTTCATTAATGTGTTTTCTTTCCTCTTCCATTTTTGGAAATAATTTATAAGAGATGGCAATTGCTTCAATAGCGGAAGGTGGCAGGGCGGTACTATAAATAAATTGCCTGGAGAAATTGATTAGATATTTTCTTAGTTTTTGAGAACCTAAAACAATAGCCCCGTGTGCCCCGCAGGCTTTTCCAAAAGTATGTATGCGTGCAAAACATTTTTTTTGCAGATTCAATTTCTGCACAAGTCCCTCTCCTTCTTCTCCAACAACTCCTGTAGCGTGTGCTTCATCAACTATCAATGCGGCATTATATTTTTCACAGAGTTTTGAAATTTCATTTAAAGGAGCAAAATCTCCATCCATTGAAAAAACACTTTCCGTAACAACAAATTTTTGAGAATTCGCATCCGCTGAAGATAATTTTTTTTCAAGATCGTTTAAATCATTATGCAAAAAAGAAAAAGAAGTAGCAAAGGATAATCTGATTCCATCCCGCAAAGAAGCGTGACTCAACTTATCATAGATGATAATATCATTTTTTTGTGGAACTGAACTTAACAAACCTGCATTGGCATCATAACCTGAATTAAAAATTAATCCGGCATCTGCATCATGAAAATCAGAGATCAATTCTTCCGTTTCTTCTATTAAAGTATAATTCCCTGAAAGTAGCCGTGAACCTGTACTTCCGTGGGTAAAGTTGGGGGTGATTTTATTTTCAATCAATTTATTTCTTACAATTCCGAGGTAATCATTGCTGCAAAAATCAATTGGATAGTTATCGTTTTGATTCCTATTAATCACCAGGGAACGCAACGCGTTGGCATCAATTCTATCTTGTAATTTCTTATCCAGAAAGCCTTCATCCATAAAAGTAAAATTAAGTAATTATCCAATTTGCAGCTCAGGGTTGCCAACCTTTAAAAGGTTGGCAACCCTTAACAATCGTTAATTTTGCTAAATGGAATCATTATCACAAGACACTAAAAATATCCTGGGTCTAAAATTAGTAACCGATCCACGCTGGGTTGATCTTGCATCAATTTCTTTAGAAGAAATTTTAACCGACCATGCATGGTGCGAACAAAAAGCAGCGACGAGTTGTATTACTCTTATTACAAAATATAATGACAAAGAAAAATTAGTAAATGAGCTGGCTCCAATCGTTACAGAAGAATGGGGACATTTCCGACAGGTAATAACCGAATTGAATAGACGTAAATTGCATTTGGGAAAACAACGTAAGGATTTATATGTAAATAAATTGCTTGAATTTCAAAAAAAAGGTGGCAGCCCGGAAGAAAGATTTTTAGATCACCTGCTCACGATGGCACTAATAGAAGCCAGGAGCTGTGAGCGTTTCAAAAGATTAAGTGAAGGGCTGGAAGATGATTACATGAAAAACTTTTATAGAAAATTTATGGAAAGCGAAGCGGGACACTATACTTTATTTATTAATCTTGCGGATACTTATTTACCCAAAGAAAAAGTGAGAAAAAGATGGAAAGAATGGATTGCTTATGAAACTTCCCTGATGCAAAGCATGGAAGTGCGGGGCGACAGGATTCATTAGGCAATTAAGAATTATGAATTATGAATTATGAATTATGAATTAAGCATTATGAATTATGTTGCAAAATAAAGAAAAAGAAAATCTTCAATATTTCCTGTCCGAAATCTGACCGGATGACCTGGTTACAGTCAGGGGGTGTTTGCTGCGGCTTAACTTATAAAAATTATTGGAACATAAATTATTCTATCGCATCTATATTTTTTTCAAACTCTCCGGGATCGAGTTCATCTATGCGTTTGGTAATTTCATAATTAAACAATGGCGCCATTATGTGTTCAGCCGATTGAATAATACCTTCTTTGTTTACGAAAAGAGTGAGTGGATAAAGTCTTGTTATCCGGTTGCAATATTCCTTGGCATCGGAAATAGCAGTAAAATTGAAAGAATGTTGTTTAAGGAAATTTATAACGATACTTCTTTTCTCAAAGGTCATGGATAAAAATACCACATCCGTATTCGCGTATTTTTCTTTTAATTGATTGAGAACCGGCATTTCAGCAATGCAAGGAACACAGGTGGCAAACCAAAAATTAATTACAAGAGGTTTTCCTTTTAAATCTCCCAGGTCTATTTCATTGCCATCAACATCAATTAAAGAAAAGTCCGGTAATGGCTGACCTATCCAGCTTCGGTTATTCAAATCTACCGGAACATCATCTATTGTAAGATTATATTTATAGATTAATGTGTCATCGTGTTTTTCTACTCCCAATATTTGGGGAATAAGTTTGAATCTGATATTGGTTCTCACAAGTAGAAAGGAATCTAATTGTGATTTTGTCCAATATTTTCCTGTAGTGCTTTTAAAATAAACTAAAGCATGAGGGTTACTTTTTTGATTCTGAGCAGATGTATCTGCGAAAACAAAAACGATAAAGATTATCAAAAAAAGAAGACGTCGTTTCGTCATTTTTACGGAACAATATTGTAATTTTTAAAATCCGGTACAAACAAAGCGCTACGAATTAATAACTATCTTATTCTCTGGAATATCCTGCTCCAGCGTATTCCATTGGTTCCATAACTAAACCATATCAAAGAAGCTTTGCCTACAATATGATCTTCCGGCACAAAGCCCCAGTAGCGGCTATCAAGGGAATTGTGCCTGTTATCACCCATCATCCAATAATAATCCATTTTGAAAGTATAAGTAGTTGTGGGTTTGCCATTAATAAAATATTGGCCGTCTTTTTGTTCAAATTTATTGCCTTCATAAGTAACAATACAACGCTCGTATCTTCGCAGGTTTTCGGGATTCAATGTAATAGTTGCCCCTTTCTTAGGAATCCATATAGGGCCATAGTCATCTACAGTCCATCCATTATCTGCTTCATAAGGAAATAAATAAATTCCTTTATCCCATTCCTGGAGTGGAGCGGGTTGAATATCTTTAACAGCGGGAAACATTTTAAGTTGCAGTTTTTCATCATCACTCATCCCGATAATAT
>DASSHD010000556.1:0-9250 GCA_035693085.1 Hanamia sp.
ATTAGTATTTCTTTTTCTGTTTTACATGTTTCTGCTTGCGAATGCTTAAAAGCTAAAATAGATTTGTTAGCTGAAAAATAAATTCTCAAAACTATCCTTTTGAAATTTCCGTTTATATTTTGATAAATATTTTACAATGTAGCTTTTATATTAAACTATAAAAATTGTAAATTTACAGTTGCAATGCGTACCGGATTTAATATATCAGGTTTAAAAATTACTTTGATAACATTGGTATCTTTATGTGTATCATTTAAAGGAAGATCTCAGGCCATTTTATCTCAAAAACCTCAGTCATTAATTATTGCACAACATGGAATCAATGATACGATTATATGTTCTGCAGTAGTATATGAAGGTGACACTATAGAAGCAAAGGTACTTGCTGGTGTATATGTATGGAACAGACGAAATCCAGCCGCCAGGGCAGCATGGACAAGGCTAAGGAATGCCGTTTATGTAACGTATCCTTATGCCCGACGTGCCGGATGGGTGTTTAGCGATATAGAAAAGCATATTGTCAATGACCCCAGCAAGCGGGATGTAAAGAGATATATTAACAGCCGTGAAAAAGAATTGAAAAAAGAATTTACCGAACCGCTGAAAAATTTATCTGTTTACCAGGGAAAGGTTTTAATGAAATTAATAAACCGCGAAACTGGTGGTGTAGATTGTTATGATATTTTGAAAGAATTGAAAGGTGGTTTTACGGCTCGTTTCTGGCAGACGGTAGCCTTTGTTTTTGGCAGCGATCTTAAGCAGCCCTATGATGCTTATGGAAAGGATGCAGAAATGGAAAGTATTGTAAAAGAAGTACAAAGAATGTATGGTTACTCTGGATAGTTATTCCCGCCTCATCTCCTTCTCTATAGGAAATCATAAAACTGTAAAAAAACACCCATTTTAGCTTATCTTTGCGAATATTATTATTCAGGTTTTCTATTTTCCGAAATCTTAGTATAAAAATGAAGTTAGATCTCATGGCATTTGGGGTTCATCCCGATGATGTAGAATTAAGTTGTGCCGGTACCTTGTTAGTTGAAAAAAGGAAAGGGAATAAAGTAGGAATTGTAGATCTGACACGTGGGGAATTAGGAACGCGGGGCACTGCCGAAACAAGAGAAGAAGAAGCGGAGAATTCAGCAAAAATAATGGGAGTGGATGTGAGAGATAATCTTGATATGCCCGATGCTTTTTTCAGGAATGACGAAGAGAATCAGAGAAAAATAATAAAAGTTCTTCGAAAATATCAACCCGAAATAATTTTATGCAATGCACCCGATGACAGGCATCCAGATCATGGACGTTCCTCGAAGTTAGTGGCAGATGCGGCTTTTTTATCCGGATTAAGGAAGATTGAAACTTTTGATAAACAAAACAAACAGGAAGTATGGAGACCTAAATATGTATTCAATTATATTCAGGATCAATATTTTACTCCTTCATTCGTTATAGATATTTCAGAGGTCATTGAAAAGAAACTGGAAGCAATAAAGGCATTTAAAACACAATTTTTTGTGAAAGAAACTGATAACGAAGTTCAAACGTATATATCTACACCGGAATTTCTGGAAAGTGTGATCAATCGTTCAAAAATGTTTGGAAAAATGATCGGAGTAAAACATGCGGAAGGTTTTATTTCAAAAAAAATGATAGGAATGAGGTCTTTCGAAGCGTTTATTCAAAATGTTACTTAGAAAACTGTTTAAGAAAAATAAATTAAATTAAAATAATAAATCAACAACAATAATGCTCACTCCAAGATTCATGAAGGACAAAGGAGATTTCCATACGGAGTTAAAAAACCGCGTTAATCAGTACTTTACCGATCATCACCGCCCTATGACGGGCAATTTCGCTTTACTTTTTAAAGCCCTGCTTTTCTGTATTTTATATTTATTGATGTATGTGCATCTTGTCTTTTTTACGCCGGTAGTATGGTTAGCGATTCCTGAATGTATATTTTTTGGATTACTGACCGCAGCGATAGGATTCAATGTAATGCACGATGGCGCTCATGGAAGTTTTAGTAAATATAATTTTTTAAATAAAGCGGCAGGCGCATCCTTAAATTTTCTAGGAGGCAGCGCCATCATGTGGAATATGAAACATAACATTATACATCATACTTTTACCAACATTGACGGTATAGATGATGATATAGAAGCTCGTCCCTGGCTTAGGTTTGCTTCTACCCAAAAGAAAATGAAATTACATAAATTCCAGCAATACTATTTTTGGTTTCTTTATTCCCTGCTTCATCTGATCTGGATATTTAAGACCGATTATCAGAAATATTTTAATCGCAAAATAGGAGCCATTCCGCTAAGAAAAATGACAGCGTATGAGCATTTTTCTTTTTGGGCAGCAAAAGCTATTTATGCTTTTATGTTTGTTGCTTTGCCAATTATGTTAATAGGATTTACAAATTGGATTATTGGATTTTTGATCATTACGATGGTTACAGGCCTTGCCATCAGCATTGTATTTCAACTGGCTCATACTGTAGAACATACTGATTTTCCTATGCCCACTGAAGTGACTGGAAAAATTGAAAATGAATGGGCAATCCACCAAATACATACTACAGCTAATTTTGCTACAAAAAGTAAAACAATTTCCTGGTTATTGGGAGGTTTGAATTTTCAGATCGAGCATCACCTGTTTCCAAGAATTTCTCATGTGCATTATCCTGCCATTAGTAAAATAATTAAAAAAACATGTGGAGAATATGGGATCAATTATATTGAATTTCCAAAGATGCGCCAGGCGATTTTATCTCATATTCATTATTTAAAAAGACTTGGCCAGTTAGCATAAAAATATTTGACATTTCAGATAGGAGTTTAGTTTCCACCACAAGGAGTGCTAAACAAAATTTAAGACCTCGAACAATTTGATTGTTTGAGGTTTTCTATTAGCGCTACAATCAGATATAATGTTTGGCAGGAAAATTGCAAACCTAAAAGGTAATCTGTAATTTTAGAGGAAAAGAGTATAAACAAAACTTTCACTATACTTACTTCTTTCTCTAAATTATACTCTTTAACTTTAACCTATGAATATTCATTTTCAAGATTTAATCCCTGAAGATTTTGATGATAATTCCAGAGTATGGGTTTACCAGAGCAACCGTGCGTTTGATATAGCCGAAGCATTACAGATAGAAGAATTACTGGAAAATTTCTGCAAAGAATGGAACAGTCATGGCAGCGAAGTAAAAGGGTACGCTAATTTATTTTTTGGTCATTTTATTATCATTATGGCTGATGAAAGTCAGGTAAAAATTGGCGGATGCAGTACCGATTCATCTATCAGGTTCATTAAAAATATTCAACAGGATTTTAATGTACAATTACTCGACAGACAATTACTGGCTTTTATTGTAAAAGAAAACATTCTTTTAATTCCTTTATCAAAAGTGAATTATTCCATTGAAAACGATATTATCACTCCTGATACTTTATATTTTAATAACACCATTCTTACAAAAAGGGAATTATTAAAGAACTGGATCATTCCGGTAAAGGATAGCTGGCTTGCAAAAAGAATACCTGCTTCGCGTTTGAAATAGATAACAAATTGTAAGAACAAATCTCAAGAAGGCAAGAAACAAAATATAATGAACAAATTGTAATTCACCATTCATTATTCAAAATTTTATCTTCCCTGGCTCCAACTTCTTGCTCTTCTAAAACCACTGTGTGAAGCAGGCTTTCTGCTCATTGGATTTTTTTGAATAGCAGGGGTTTGTACAAATTGCATGGTACTTGCATAGGGATGATCCTCCACAACAGGAATTGTTTTTTCAATTAGTTTATGAATATCGCGCAGATAGGCTCTTTCTTCCATATCGCAAAAAGATAAAGCAGATCCTGAGTTGCCTGCACGGCCTGTACGCCCGATTCTATGCACATAAGTTTCAGGAATATTGGGTAATTCAAAATTAATTACATGGCTCAGATCATCCACATCTATTCCGCGGGCTGCAATATCTGTTGCTACCAATACTCGAATTTTACCTTCTTTAAAATTATTCAAAGCTCTTTGACGCGCGGATTGTGTTTTATTACCATGAATGGCATCTGATTTAATGTGGGCCCTATGAAGTTCTTTAGCGATCTTATCGGCGCCATATTTTGTTCTTGTGAATACTAACGCATTGTGGATTTTGTTATCCTTTAGAAGATGGATCAGCAACTGACGTTTATCATTTTTTTCAACAAGATAAATGTGCTGATCTACATTTTCTGCCGTAGATGAAACCGGAGCCACTTCCACTCTTATAGGATTCGTTAATATAGACGAAGAAAGCCTTGTGATCTCAGGTGGCATAGTTGCAGAGAAAAATAAAGTCTGTCTTTTTGTGGGAAGAAGGGCAATAATTTTTCTTACATCATGAATAAATCCCATGTCAAGCATACGGTCTGCTTCATCCAACACAAACATTCTAATGCTTTTCAGATTGATGAATTTCTGTGAAATCAAATCAAGCAATCTTCCGGGGGTAGCGATCAAAATGTCAACTCCGCGGCGTAAATCATTAGTTTGCTGAAATTGTGAAACACCTCCAAAAACAACTGTGTGTCTTAATCCGGTGTGTCTTCCATACGCGTCGAAGCTTTCATCAATTTGTATTGCCAACTCGCGTGTAGGAGTAAGGATCAGCGCTTTTATATTATGATTATATGCGTCTTCCTTTTGCTGCAGCATAAGATTCTGTAGGATGGGTATTGCAAATGCTGCGGTTTTCCCGGTGCCCGTTTGGGCACAGCCTAAAAGATCTTTTCCGCGAAGTATATGAGGAATAGATTGTTCCTGAATGGGTGTTGGTTCTGTATAACCTTCGGTTTCGAGCGCCTTCAATATGGGCGCTATTAAATGCAATTCTTTAAATAACAAGTTTAATGTTTTAATGTAAATGATAACTCTCCTGAAAAAATGTAGTTTCTGAAAGTTTGTTTTTTAAGTATGCTCAACGACCTATGACTTGATGAGCTTGCTTTTGGTAAAGAGTATCCAGTCTGCTAAGTAGGAGAATAATTCTGCAAATATACATTTATAAATGATGAAAAATCATTTATCTCACTCTTTTTGTTTTGGCATTAACAAGCCGGATGAAACTTTCAGTCTTATTTCTTTATTTTAATTATGATTAAACGCTTTTTTTAAAAGTGTATTGTTAAGCAAACAATATTGGCTAATTTTATTTCTGTTTCAAACCTGATCAAAAGACAAATGCATATAATTCAATTTGAAGATAAAAATCTCGCTCATTATTCTTATTCAATAATAAGCAATGGTGAGATGACTGTAATTGATCCTGCCAGAAATCCCAAAATCTATTATGATTTAGCAAAACAGCATGAAGCTAAAATTGTGGCTGTGATAGAGACGCACCCACATGCGGATTTTGTAAGTAGCCATTTGGAGATTCATAAAACAATGGGAGCGCCTATTTATGTAAGCAAACTTTTAGGAGCCGAATATGAACATAAAAGTTTTGATGAAGGAGATATCTTAAAAGTTGGAAAAATTTCATTAAAAGCTTTGAACACTCCGGGGCATTCGCCCGACAGCATTTGTATTGTAGCCATAGACGAAAATGGAGAACAAAAAGCAGTTTTTTCAGGAGATACGCTTTTTATTGGAGATTGTGGAAGGCCAGACCTTAGAGAAACTGCAGGAACTATTACAGCGAAACGAGACGCGCTTGCGAAACAAATGTATCATTCTCTCAGAAATAAATTAATGAATTTACCAGACGATGTATTGGTTTATCCTGCTCATGGTGCAGGGAGTTTGTGCGGAAAAGGATTAAGTGATAAAAATGTCAGTATTATCAGAATCGAAAAAGCCAGCAACTGGTGTTTGCAAAAAATGTCTGAAGAAGAATTCGTAAAAAAACTTTTAGACAATCAACCTTTTGTACCCAAATATTTTAGTTATGATGTAGAATTAAATAAAAAAGGGGCTGAAAATTTTTCAGAAAGCATTAGTAAAGTAAAGATTAGTGAACAGATTCCATCTCAATTTAAAGACTATCTTATCATTGATACAAGAATTGAATCTGAATTTAAAAAAGGATTTTTAAAAAACTCTGTGAATCTTATGGATGACACTAAATTTGAAACCTGGTTGGGAAGTATTATAGCTCCATTTGAAAAATTTTATCTTCTCGCAAAAAGTAAAGATCAATTGCAATCATTAATCGAAAGAGTGGCTAAGATTGGTTATGAAGGGCAAATAGAGTTGGCATTTGTCGCATCGAAAATAAATGGAGAAATAATAAAGGATCTGGATATTGGATATTTTAAAAGCTCACCCGGTGATTTCACGGTAATGGATATACGTAACCCATCAGAAATAAAAGAAAGGGAGATATTTGAAGATTCAATCAAGATTCCTTTGTACGAATTAAGGAAGCGAATCAATGAAATTCCTGTAAATAAACCTATCGTTGTGCATTGTGAAGGTGGATACAGAAGCGCTGCAGGTACAAGCATTATCAAGAGCCTGTTAAAACCCAAGATAGATGTTTTTGATTTAGGTGAAGCTATAAAAGCATTTTAAGTTGATGAAAAAAGAAATATCAGCCAAAAAAATAATTATAGATGTTCGCAGACCGGATGAATTTGCAAAAGGACATACAAAAGGAAGCATCAATATTCCTTTGCAGGAAATGGTAAAAAGGTTAGACGAAATAAAAGAAATTAAAGAACCCATTGTGGTTGTTTGTGGCGGTGGCACACGCCATCTAAAGGCTTTTGAATTATTAAAAGCCAATGGAATAAAAAGTGAAAAAGGAGGCAGTTGGAAAGATGTTTAAGATCAAGGTTGAGTATAAATTCTTTCAAAAACCAAATATCCCCATGCTTTCAGATAAACCTGGGCCGTTGTTTCGAAATTAATGTCAGCGCCGCCAAACACATTGCGAAAAACTCCTTTTACATTTGTTACCAGGAAATCCAATCCCTCTGCACTACAATTTAAAATCACCAAAACCTGGTCAGATTTCTGTTTGCGTAAATAGGCAAAAACTTTGTAGTCTTCAGGCGGAGAAATAATTTGTGTGAGTACATTGGGGTCAGCAGCACAGAGCGCTTTATTATTGGATTTTAGCGTTAATAATGTTTTATAAAAATTATGCAATTCAAAATTCCCATTCCATTCAATCTGATCTTTATCAAAAAATTTCAATCTTTTTTTGTTGGGTAATTCCTGTCCGGAATAGATCATTGGAATACCATTCCAGGTACATGAGAATACAGCAAATAATTGTGCGGCATCGCCGTACTTTTCATACTCAGTTCCATTCCAGCTATTTTCATCATGGTTGGATGTAAAATAATCTCTCATAGCACTGCACGGGAATTCTGTTACGGTTTTATATAACACGGTAAGCAGGTTTTGCAGGTTCAACTTTTGGTGATAAAATTCTTCGGAAGCATGCATCCACCTCCATGTATAGGTTGCATCAAATACCTTGTGATATTCCGGCTCCTCACATTCTCCTAACCAAAAAAGATTGTCTTTTAATTTTGATAATTTCTTCTTTGCCTGTATCCAGAAATCCAGTCTTACCAGGTGAGCCATATCGCAGCGGAAACCATCAAGGTCACATTCTTTTACCCAAAATTGTAATACATCAATCATGTAATCCCATAATTCGGGAACCTCATAATTTAATTGAGAAACATCGCTCCATCCATGCGGGTGAACGATTTCATTATTTTCATCTTTTACATAAAATTCAGGATGTTCCATAAGCCAGGGATGATCATTTCCGGTATGGTCTGCTACATAATCAATTATTACTTTAAAGCCCAATTCATGCGCCTGGTTTACAAGGTTTTTAAAATCTTCCATTGTCCCGAATTCCGGATTGATCTCCGTATAATTTTTTATTGCATAGTAACTGCCGAGGCTGCCAAGTCTGCCTTTTTCGCTTATTGGAGTAATTGGCATGAACCATAAAACATCCACACCCATATCTTTCAATCTCGGAAGGCTTTTGGCAAAAGCAGCAAATGTTCCTTCCGGTGAATACTGCCTGACATTTACTTCATAAATATTGGTGGAATAACTCCATTTGGGATGCGCTTTGTTTTTCTTTTTATTTGACATAATTGCTATTAAGTTAAAATTTTCCGGTTTAGTAAAGTGCTAAAATAAATCATTATTATCTTTCACCGCTTTTGACATTGTTATGTTAACCCTAAGTTGTTTTATTTCCACAGAGACACGAAGGCCACAAAGTGTCTTTGTGTTTTTGGTGGCTTCGTGGGAAAACCTTTGATCGAAATAAACTTACCTTGTCACTAACCGTGTACTTTGTAACTTTGACTTAGAAATAAGAATATGAAAAAATTTGATGTACCGGTCTTTTATCGTAGTTCATTGATTACCGCGATAAAAAACCGGCGTAAACTGGATGATAAATTAAAGAAAGATTATACCCCGAGTCTTTTGGATTTTGGCGGAGTGCAAATTTATTTGGCACGTCATTTTGGATTTTGCTATGGTGTGGAAAATGCAATCGAAATTTCTTTTAAAACAGTAGAAGAGAATCCTGAAAAAAAGATTTATTTACTGAGCGAAATGATTCACAATCCGCATGTAAATGATGATCTCAGAAGCAGGGGAGTGAAATTTTTGATGGATACTAAGGGCAATACTCTTATTCCTTTTGAAAAGCTTTCTCCGGGAGATATTGTAGTAGTTCCTGCCTTTGGTACCACTTTACAAATAGAACAAAAACTTTTAGAGGCGGGTGTAGAATTAGAACAATATAATACTACCTGCCCTTTTGTAGAAAAAGTTTGGAACCGTGCACAGGTAATTGCCAAAAATAATTATACAGTAATAGTACATGGAAAGCCCCAACATGAGGAAACCCGCGCAACCTTTAGTCACAGTGCTGTTAATTCACCAACGGTGGTTGTAAAAGATATGAAAGAAGCGATGGAATTGTCTTCATATATTTTGGGAGCTTCCGATCCTGAAAAATTTTATACTCAATTTGCCGGGCAATTTTCTGAAAACTTTAAGGTCGAAAAAGATTTACAAAGAATTGGAGTGGTTAATCAAACTACGATGCTGGCAAGCGATACGCAGGCTATTGCGGAATTTCTGAAAGAAACGATGAAGAAGAAATATAATTTAACTGAAGATAATATTGAAGAAAGATTTGCCGACACCAGAGATACGCTTTGTTATGCTACGAATGATAACCAGGGCGCGGTTTATG
>DASSHD010000557.1:0-19095 GCA_035693085.1 Hanamia sp.
TCAAACCAACCATGTTCGCCCAGGAAGAATCCATGATCGCCGGTTAACACAACAATGGTATTATCGGCCAAACCTGATTTATCAAGATAATCCAAAAGGCGGCCGATATTATCGTCCTGCGATTTGAGCGTACCCAAAAAATGCCGCATCAATTGTTGGTAACTCCATTGCTGCCGTTGCCTGCGGGTAAGGTCTTTTGGCGGATTAAAATCCATCATATCCGAAATGCGCATGTGCGCATCGCGTGCCGCGGATGAACGATATTCATAATCATCCCAGAAGGTGCCGGGTTCTGGAAACTTTACATCATCATAGATGTGTTCATATTCGTGTGGTGGATCAAACGGACGGTGCGCATTAAAGAATTGCACACACATACAAAAAGGATCTTTTAATTGTTTCATTCCTTCGATAGCGAGGTCGGTAAAATTGTCGGTGATATAACCGGGATATTGCCGTTCCTGTATTTCATGGCTACCCAGCGAAGGGTTTTGCAAATACCCTTTTGCATTATAATACGGGCCGCCTGCGCCTTCTTTAAAAACAAAATAATCGAATCCCGCTTCGCCCGGGTTCGAAGGTTTGCCATCTTTAGAAACCAAATGCCACTTGCCTACCATGCCCGTTTTATAACCAGCTTTCTTCATTATCTGCGCAAAAGTTTGCTGCGAAGGATCAAAGAAACTTCGTGTCGCTCCATGCGTCGTGTCGCCGGGGTTGCTTATCATTCCGTTTAAATGATCATACTTTCCGGTGAGCAATGTGGCGCGGCTGGGCGCACACAGCGCGTTATTACAAAACGAATTTCGAAACAGCATCCCTTCGTTGGCAATGCGGTCAATATGTGGTGTTTGCATAACCCGGCTTCCATAACAACTCAAAACACTTAGCGGAACGCCCTCTGCGGTGATCCAGAGAATGTTGGGTTTGCCTTTAATTTTTTTTCCTTTAAAGAGTGGTTTATTCGCTTTCTTTTCTTCTACCGAAAGATTGCCCAACATCGAAGGAAGAAAGGGAAGGCCGAATGACAAGCCGCCCATTGCTTTGATAGCGTCTTTGCGGGAAATTGAATTTTTGTTTTTGTCCATTGGATAAAATTTATGATGAAAAAATGGTTATTGTCAGTCTCACATAACCCCTCCTTCGACAGGCTCAGGAGGACAGTTCCGAAGGAGAGGGATGCGTTCTATAAAAATCCTAAAAATAAAAATCTGAAGGCCTCACCCCAACCCCTCTCCGAAGGAGAGGGACACGCTCTGTACGACTTCTAAAAAATAAAATTCTCAATTATTTGTTGGTTTACTTCTACACTTCTTATTCCGAATTTATTATTTTTTATTTTTTATTTTCGATCCCCAAGTTCAACAATTCTGCGCGAATGAATTCCGTGTTGAACAGTACGTTATCTTTTTCCAGTCTGAGGTTACTTTTCAGCCTGATATTCAAACCCCAATTTTTTCAAGCCCTGTTGCACCTCCGGGCAGCTCATGAATAACTTCCAAAGCAATCCGGTTCGATAATTCTCAATCATCACAACCTGTGGCCCCTGGTCTATTGCCAAATATTTTTGCGGATACCAGCCTGCCTGTCCGGTAGGCAGGTTGGCTGTTTCACTAAAAGCATCATAAAATCCATAAGGGCCCCAAAGCTTATCCTTCATATCACGATACCAATATTGAATGGCAGCAATAGATTTCTCAGGCGTATAAGGAATGGAGGAAATAGCTGCCGTTGGCGCGATCACGCCCAAATCTCTTTTTTCAGAAGGTGCATGCCCTGCATACCCTTTTATAGAATAACTGGAAGTAAGCCCCCAATTATCGGGGCCGTACCCTTCATAATGCAATGGATTTTTTACACACCATGTATAATTTATTAAGGCCTGGTCTTTATTTTCCTCCCAATAATCAGCATATTCATCTTTCAATCCGTAAGGATCAAGGCCGAGATAAGAATAATGCGCCCAGAATAAAGGGCCTCCATTGGGCGCTCCCTGGTGATGTAATTGTAAAGTATAGCCGAAATGTTCAGAAGCAGATTTCATCTTTCCATTTTCTGCCCAACCTTCATGATAAACCGATGCCGGCACTCCGTGAGTAGGAGAAGATGCAGCAAGTACATAAGCAATCAGGCATTCATTATACCCATGTATTGGAAAATTCATCTGCCATCCATAATCAGGGCTCCAATGCCAGTACAAAACATTTTGCCCGTTGCGATACCAGTTCCAATCCACTCCTTTCCATAATTTATCAATCCTGTCTGCTAACTTTTTCTCTTTTTTATTTCCATCTTTAAAATATTGTCGCGCACACAAAAGCCCCTGTACCATGAAAGCGGTTTCTACAATATCGCCTCCGTCATCTTTTTTGCTGAATGGTTTTACTTTGCCCGTGGGGCCATACATCCAATGTGGCCACGCGCCGTGAAAACGATCTGCCTTTTCCAGGAAATTCGTAATTTTTTCTAACCGGTGCAAACCTTCTTCACGCGTAATAAAGCCGCGATGAATACCGGTGAGAATCGCCATCACGCCAAAGCCGCTGCCACCGGTTGTTACCACGTCCTTATCATTTTGAGGATAGATTCCATCCATGTTGATTCGCTCGGGAGCCATGCCACTTTTGGGTTCTGCGCCTGTCCAAAAATATTGGAAGGTTTGATGTTGCACGAGAGTTAATAAAGAATCGGTTGATAGAGAATCAATATTCGCCTTAAAAGTTGTTTTACTGGTATGCCGGTTATTGGAACATCCAACTATTAAGATAAACGGAATGAACAGGTAAAGACTGACTTTTATAAATTTCATGAGTGAAGGTTTTTATCAATAAATATTTCAATGCAGGCAGTTTCAGGTTATTTGTGTCTTCTACTTTTTCAGATTCTGAAAGGAAATTAGTAAATCAGGAAGCCTCAACTATATGGTGTCCCAGACAATTTCATTATTAATACCGAAATATTCATGGATAATAAAGTTTCTGAAATCTTTTAAAATTCTCCATTCAATTTCAGGATGGCACAATTTATAATTTTCAGAAATTCTTGATGCGGCTTCTCCGATAATTTCAAAATTTCTTTCGACAGCAAACCTGGTTTTTAAGTCGGATTCATACATCTCTAATGTCATGCCTTTTGTAAATTCTAATATATGAATGATAGAATCCCGAATATCCCCAAGAAGTAAAAGTGTATCTCTTTCAGACATGGATTAAATTATTTTCAACATAAGGAAGATATTTCGGTTTGATACCTTTTCGTGATACCAGATCAACTTTTTGCCTAAAAGCATCTTCCAAATGATGGGCTATTTTGATATAATCAAAACCATCAATTCTACCATCAAAATCAACCAATATATCAATATCACTTTGCTCGTTATAATCACCGCGTGCATACGAGCCGAATAAACCCATTTCAGAGATCGGATATTTTTTCTTCAATTCCCTTTTTTGCGATTCAAGAATTTTAAGTACCTGATGAGTATTATACATACAACAAATCTATCTAAATTAATTTTCACAATTCAATTCCATATCAAAGATCCGGGCTTTGAAATCCCAAATTTTTCATTCCCCTTTTTACTTCAGGACAACTCATAAAAAGATTCCACAACAACCCGGTTCTATAATTTTCTATCATCACAATCTGAGGCCCCTGATCTATCGAAAGAAAGGAATCAGCGAACCACACATTGGTCAAATTAAAAGCATCTTTAAATCCATATTGCCCCCATATTTTATCACCCAGTTTATAATAGAAAAATTTCAACGCATTCATTGATTCTGTAGGTGTGTAAGGTAGGGAAGAAATCGCCGCCGTTGGCGAAATAACACCATCATCATTCGTAGGCGAGTGAGCAGAATAACCATTTTCTTCATCACTGGCAGTAAGCCCCCAGCAAAGATTACTATAGCCATTGTATTTTTTAGGATTGCTTACGCAATACAAATAATTTATTTTGGAATGAGCGGTATCCTGTGTCCAGTAATTAGCGTAGGCATCGGATAAATTATGCGGATTGATTCCCAGGAAAGAATAATGTGCAAAAAATAAAGGGCCGCCATAATCCGGTCCAAGAGGCAAAGTAACTCCCAGAAAAGATTTACCGTTTTTCATAGCGCCATTTCGCGCCCAGCCATTATCATATACAATCCGGGGAATGGAATCGCTATTGGAAGAAGCAGCCAATGCATACACAACCATGGCTTCATTCCATCCGGCAATTTGCATATTGATCGCCCAGCTGTTATCGGGGCTCCAATGCCAGTATAAAACGTTTTGATTATTTTGCCTGAACCAATTCCACTCTACACCATTCCATAAAGCATTGATATTATTTCGCAAAGTATCTTCTGCCGCATTGTTCAAATTAAAATATTGCCGTGCGCATAATAATCCCTGCATCAAAAAAGATGTTTCTACTAAATCTGCACCATCATCCAGTTGGCTGAAAGGAACCGTTGCGCCTGTAGCTCCATTGATCCAATGCGCAAAAGCGCCGTGGTAGGCAGTACAATTATTTTTATAAAAGCTAACTATTTTTTGAATACGGTTTAATCCATCTGTACGCGAAATAAAATTCCGGTTTATTGCTACCAGCATGCTCATAATGCCAAAACCCGTACCTCCTGTAGTGCATATATCGCCGGATGAATTTCTTTCTCTTGCCATACCTGAAACGGGATGGCCAAAATCCCAGAAGTATTTAAAAGTTTGCTGCTCTACCAAAGTGAGTAAAGCGCTGTCGGAAATAACAGGAAATTTATCAGTAGAATCAATAGAAGTAATAATGGTAACATTCACCCCAGATTGTAACGGAGCGCCTTGTTTTGATTTTAATCCGGTGCCAACTGACATGGCATACTGAGTAATGAAACTTAGTGCTGCTGATGGTTTCACTACTACGGTGCTATCGCCGTTTTCATAAGAAGTTGCAAGAGAGACAGCAGCGCCTGCATCATTTTTAAAAGAAAGATTATTGGCTACTGTGTTTTGATCTACAGGGGCGGAAAAAGAAATTTTTATTTCCGGTGAAATATTGACAGTATAATATGTAAAGCCGTTGCTTATGCCGTTAACTTTTAGCGAGGTTTCATTAAATGCAGGCGGAGTTACCGGAGGTGGCGTTATGGGAGTGGTATTTTTTTTACAGGAGAAAAGTTGTATTAGTAAGATGATAAAGAAGAGATAAAAACGGTTATTACTTTTAGACATATTTTGAAAATTAGTTCTAAGGTGAACAGGAATTAATTTGGCGAAAAATTGAATTTAGTTTTTTTATTCTGAAGATAGAGACGATTTATATGCCGTAGTAAACTAACAAAAAACGTGGATTTCAATTTCTTCCTCTCAAGATTCTCTTTAGGTGAGCCGGTTGATCAGATTAGTTTTATCATCTCAACTTCACGCCGAGTCGCCTATCGGGAGACTCAGCTGGGACCAGATTTAGCGAAAAATTGAATTCGGTTTTTTTATTCTGAAAATAGGGACGTTTTATATGCTGATAGTAAACCAACAAAAAACGTGAATTTCAATTTCTTACGCACAAGATTCTATTTGTGTGAGTCGGTTAGATCAGATTGATTTTATCACATCAACTTCACGCCTGGTCCCTATCGGGAAATTCGGCTGGAATGACCGGTATTATTTATTTTTTATTCTTTTACTTCCCTGCTGCACCCAATTGATACAACGCCAATATATCTGCCGCTCCCAATGCCTCATTATAAATTCTTATTTCATCTAAGTTTCCTACCATTGGCACAGTCCAGGTATCTGTAGTTACTTCTTTGCCGGGAATGTTATTGTACCACCCACCAATAATTACTTCATCCGGCACGGTAGGAGTATAATGATTATTTCCCCGGTGCTGGTAACTTGTAGTTCCAATTCTTACCCCGTTGGCCCATACTTGTATATTATTGGCAGAGGAATCATAGGTAACTCCAATCTGTACCCATTTATTGGCGCCAATAGTTGGAGAACGATAGGTACCCGGCCCATCAGGTGCCCAACTTGCATTCAAATTGTCTTGCGTTCCGTTGCCATCAAAATAACTGGGATGCACTATCAGGTCGCTTGTATCGCTGGCAGGGTGCTGTCCTGTTTCAAGAAGAAAATTAATATTACCCCAAAAGTTACCCGGCCTTGCTAACTGAAAAGTCATTGTAGGGGTGGAACCATTATTTAGAATTTGCACCCATTCCAATATTGTAAAACTGTGTAAAGAAGCTCCCAATGCAGGAATCTGAGTGGCATAATACAAGTATCCGCTGTCAAGCGAAATTGCCTGTCCTCTTACTCCATTGGATATGTAAGAAACATTCAATGAAGATGTCGGTGCAATTCCCGATATCATTTCATTTTGGTTGCCGTCAAAACTCCAATAAGCAACAAGGTGATCAGAAGCCACCTGCCCGGAGCTGTCAAACCCTTGTATCTTTCCTTCAAAATCTTTTGGCGATACCGAAGGCAGGTTATTAGGATTTCCCTTTTTACAACCCACAAAAAAAATCATCCCTGTCAGTAAAGCAAGAAATAATTGAATTTTATATTTTTTAAGAATGTTCATGGCTATTTATTTTATTTAGTTATTGAATATTAATAACCGGGATTTTGATGTAATACGCCTTTCGATAAATCTATCTGTGTTTGTGGAATAGGTAATAATGCATCTCTGTTGGAATTAAAATTGGGTTTACCGGCAGCACTCATAACGCTGTCAGAAATACCCCATCTTACGATATCAAAAAATCTTTCACCCTCCATAGCCAGTTCTATCCTGCGCTCGTGCCTGATAGCATCGCGTAGTTCAGACTGATCGGTGGTGGTTACCGGTGGCAAAATAGAATTGTCCCCATTGCGTGCCCTCGCTCTTACCATTTCCAATTTGGACAAGGCTGAATCTGTTTGCCCCAGTTCATTAGCAGCTTCAGCATACATAAGTAATACATCCGAATAACGAAGAATCCTCACATTCATCCACCAGCCAAAACGATTACCCACTGAATTGCGAATGGCCGGGTTAGTATAAACTTTCATATTGTAGCGCGGGTTAGGTTCAGCGGGAAAAACTTCTCCATATCGCGTAGGTGTTATACTGGGACAAAATAAAACTGTACTCGCTTCGCGCGGATCTCCAGGTTCATAGGCATTTATTAATTGCATAGATGGGTCATTGAAACCCCATCCGAGATCAAAATTTCCCGATCCTCTTACTCCCTGAACATTGGCATATTGGCATCCATACGAATCTGATTTATGGTTGGCATCTGCATACGCCTGTATCTCAAAAATAGAGCCGCTGGAATTCTCTCCATCTTCTGTGAAAATCTTATCATAAGGAGTGTTCAGATCATACACGCCCGAATTGATAACAATACCCGCAGTGTTCATTGCCATTTGCCAGTTCTTTTCATACAGATACACTTTAGCTAACAAGCCGTTGGCAGCGCCACTTGTTGCCCTGCCAATAAATTTCGCATCCCATCTCAAAGGCAGGTTCATAGCCGCAAACTGGAAATCTTTTTCAATAAAAGCATACACGTCAGCGGGAGGCGATTGAGGGATATTAGATGAGCTTACATTAGCCAAAACGGTATCTACAATAGGTACATTCCCAAAAAGCCGGACTAACATAAAATAAGCATATCCTCTTAAAAATCTGGCTTCTCCCTGCGCCAGCATTTTAGTAGCTTCGGGGGTATTGGCACTATCTTTAGCTACCTGGTTCAGTATCACATTGCAATCGGCGACTGTAGCATAGTATCCGGTCCAAAGATCGTTACACAATCCATTGGTAGGCGTAACAGGAAAATTATCCATTTCAATCTGAGTGGAGGCATCGGCGGGTGTGCTACCTTTATCCGCATCATCGCTTCTGATACTTACTGCGCCCACAAAACCAAAAACGCTTGTTTGATAAGTACGAAGGCTTGCATACGCAGCGTAAACAAATTGGTCGTAAGGACCTGCACCACCGGGATAAGGATAATTATCCGTTGTATATTGGCCCAGGGGTTGTCTGTTCAGAAAATCCTTTTTACAACCCGTACTAAATAAGATTATCGCAAGCATGATAATGCCTGCTGAATAGATTCCGAAAGATTTTTTATTATACTTCATATCATTGAATTTTTATAATGATCTAAAATGTCAGGTTTACTCCGAATGAATAGATAGCAGGCACTGGATAAACACCATTATCTGCACCGGCTGCTGTTATATTCGAGATAGGCACTTCAGGACTGTAACCTGTAGCTTTTGTAAATGTGGCCATATTCTGCCCGCTTAAATATATTCTGAAAGTCTGAATTCCCGATGTTTTAAGAATACGCGGACTGAAAGTATATCCTAACTGTACCATCCGGATTCGGAGATAATCTCCCGGTTCAAGCCAGTAAGTAGAAAATAAATAATTATTGGAACGGGTATTGTCAAGGATTGGCTCAATATTAGTGGTACCTGCTCCCGTCCAGGCATCCAGGCGGTTAGTTTCATAGTTAAGAATTGCAAAAGTTGCGGTGCGCCTTTGTACATAAATTTTATTTCCTGCCACTCCCTGGAGGTCTATGCCCAAATCAAAATCTTTATAATTCAGTGAAATATTGCCGCCGAAATTATATTTAGGAAATGGCGACCCGAGATAAGTGCGGTCGTTCTGATCAATTTTCCCATCTCCGTTTACATCTTTATAGGCAATATCACCGGGCGCCGAAGAACTCATGTGTGGTTGCTTATCCAATTGGGCTGTAGTCTGATATATACCTGTTTGTATATATCCATAAAAGAATCCAATAGAATTTCCGGTTTCAGTTACATTAACTCCACCGTTTCCTAAGATTTGGAAATTAATGTTATTACCTATAGACTCTACCTTGTTTTTATTGACACTGAAATTCCCGTTTACAGAATAACTGAAATTTTTTCCGAGCTTATCATGCCATCCGGCGGTTACCTCTATTCCCTTGTTATCTATGCTGCCGAGATTAGTAAAATAATTGACATTTCCTGAAGCGCCGGGAAGAGTGATGGTAGTAAGAATATCATGAGTTTTGCGGTCATAAAAATCCACATCAAGACTCAACCTGTTGTTAAGTAACCTTGCTTCAAATCCGGCATCTTTACCCTCTACCTTTTCCCAATGCAAATTAGGATCGGGTATATACTTAGGTACTACAGAGGGATATACATTGTTTCCAAAAATACCTACATTAGAATTTTCCAATACCGGGTATGAAAGATAATTGCCAATATTCAAACCATTCCCCACCGTACCCCATGCACCTTTTAATTTCAGGAAATTGAGCCAACCGATATTTTGCATAAAATGCTCATCAGTCATTACCCAACCGGCACCTATGCTACCAAAATTACCCCATTGGTGAGAAGGAGAAAATTTGGAAGTACCATCCCGCCTAAAGGTGGCATTCAAAAGATATTTTCCCTGATAAGAATAATTCACACGTGCCATATAAGAGGTAGAAGCATCTTCAGCAGCATTTCCGCCGAAATTTCCCGGATTTGATTGTTGAGCAACATTAAGATACCAGAGAGTAGGATCATTAGGAATATTGAGTGTTGTATCAGTGCGGTTACCGTTAATACCTTCCGTATAGTGATATAGCGTTGTAAAACCTGCCATTGCGGTTATATGATGCCCACCTGAAAAATCTTTATCAAAAGTAAGAAGATGATCCTGCTGGAAAGTTTTATAAACTGTTTGAGATTGGTTAACGGATGTATGCGGATTTACAGCATAGCTGGTGTCAGTAGGTGTAGAACCTTCACCTAAGTCAATATAATGAAAAGGCAATGGCCCATAACCCCTGGATTGATTAAAACTAAGGTCTGTATAGACAGAAGACTTCCATGTAAAATGTTTCAGGAATTTTACTTCAGCAAAAAGGCTTCCCGTCATTCTGTAACCATTGTTGATGGTATTATCTCTGTTCTGATCTATAATTGCTACTGGATTTCCCACCTGTGCACGCTGAAAAGAAGGCATCGCATAATATAAACCCGGCCCTGCTTTTATCGGAACTATGGGAGCTGCCCAAATCGCTTTATTGGTAAGGTTGCCAACATCTGCAGGTGGATTTTGTTTATAATGAAAGCCGGTAATATCGCCACCTACACGGATATTTTTATTGATATGAATTTCTTCGTTCAATCGTGCGATATATTTCTGGTACTTATCGTATTTCAAAACCCCCTGTTGATTGGAATAGCCAATATTCAAATAAGTGGTACTCTTATCCGTACTATTGGACACGCTCAGGCTGTTATTGGATTGAAGTGCTGTACGCAACACCTGGTCCTGCCAGTTGGTATTGGCGGTATAATTAGTAAAATCAAAGGGAGCAGCATTTATATTTGCCAACTGGGCCGAATACAATTTTTTGAAACCTGCAGCATCTGCAACTTTTATTTTGTTATTTACCTTTTGCACGTTAACGCTTGATTGAAACGAAATTCTTGTTTGTCCTTTTTTAGCTCTTTTTGTAGTAATTATAATCACACCATTTCCACCCTGCAAACCGTATATGGATTCTGATGAAGGGTCTTTTAATACTTCGATGGATTGTATATCTGCAGAGTTGAGGTAATCAATATTGGTTTGCAATATTCCGTCAACCACATAGAGTGGGTCGGAGTTGTTGGTAGAGTTTACACCTCTGATCCTTACTGTTGGTGAACTGCCTGCCTGGCCTGAGTTTACAATTGTTAATCCCGCTACTCTGCCCTGAAGAGATGAAACGGGATTGGTGGAAGGCTGTTTGGCAATGTCTTCCCCGCTTACTACAGCAATGGAACCTGTAAGGTCTCTTTTTTTCTGAGTACCATATCCGATAATCACTACACTGCTCAAAGCGCTTACTTCTCTTATCAATACTACATCTACTTCCGTCCTTGAATTGATGCTTATTGTTTGAGTAGTGAATCCGACAAAAGAAAATTCCAAAGTTCCATTCTCCGGCGCATTGATAGAATAGGTACCATCAGTGCCAGTGGAAGTTCCTAATTTGCTGCCTCTTAATGTTACGCTCACTCCCACCAGAGGAGTCCCTTCCTCACTTATTACTTTCCCGTGAACATCAATATTTGGCGGGGGAAGAGGTTTTTCAGCCGGTAAAACCGTGGAAGGCATTGTGACTGCTTTTTCCTTTACCACTATTGTTTTACCGATAATTTCGTAAGTAAAAGGCTGGTTGGCAAAGCAAATATTAAGCGCTTCTTTTAGAGGCTTGTTCCTGATGTTTACATCTAGTTTTTTTGCCTTTTCCACCAGTTCCAGGTTATACCAAAAGGTATATCCTGTTTGGGTTTTGACACTCGAAAAGATTTTCTCAATAGGAATATTTTTTCCCGAAAGAGTTACACTTTGAGAAAAGCCACTGGCGCTCACCTGCAGGCAAGCCACCGTTATTAATAATATGGCTACGTTCATAATTCTCAGGATTTTTTTGAATGCCCCCCTTTTAATTCGAGGAGTTTTAATTATAATTCTTTGCATACTTTGGAACTTTTAAGTTAAAAAATTATTAGTTTAAGAACCATTAATTATCATCATCTTTACAAACCTCTTTTTTACTCTAATTTCATCTCATTTTCACATCATTTTCTCTGTCATTAGTAGGAAAGAATTTTACAGGAGAACCTTTTCACATTAGAATGAGATCAAACTGTATTCTAATTCTCTACTACAATTCTTTTCCCATCTATTTTAAAATGGATTCCACTGACTTCAAGCACTTTCAGCATTACTGATGCATTCACATTCATTGGAACTTCGCCCCTGTAATGCCCTTCGGGCTTTGCACCATTATATACAACATCCACATCGTACCATCGTTCTACCTGGCGCATAACGGTTTCTATGGTTGCGCTTTTAAAACTAAAGAAACCATTCTTCCAGGCTACCGCCTCATCCACATCAGCCTTGACAACCGAAACAGTGTTTTTTTCTTTATTCATTACTGCTTGCTCTCCAGGTTTTATGGTTACGGTTTTGTTGTTCTCTGTAACCTTTACACTTCCTTCCAGCAAAGTGGTTTTTACCGCCGCCTCATTATTATAATCCATTACATTAAAATGAGTGCCCATTACTTTTATCTCTCCCTTTTCGTTTGGGGAAGAATTATAATCTACAAAAAAAGGAATTGCTTCTTCACCCGTAGTGGAATTAAAAGAGATGTGTTTTATTTCAAAGTATGCTTCACCTGTAATAGAGACCCTTCTTTCTTTTCCGGTAAATGCAGTAGGATAAGTAATAGAAGATGCCGCATTGAGCCATACTTTGGAGCCATCGGCTAATATCAATTGATACTGTCTTCCTTTGGGTGTGGTCATAGTGTTATACATAATTTCGTTGCCTGAATTCTTCTCGCCCTGGTAGCTCACTTTTCCATTTTCTTTTACAATTTGAGTGTTCCCCTGGTTAGTCAGTAAACCATTGTGAGCACTATCAAGAACAATGGTTTTACCATTCGCCAAAGTGAGAATCGCTCCCTGCTTACCCGGCAAAGCATCATTAACCAAAGGGGTCACTTTACTTTTACTTGCCACTACCGATTTTGTTGCAGGTTGCTTTAGAAAGAAATACGACCCTACTGTCAATATGATAAGAACAGATGCTGCAGCCCACCACCATTTAGTATTACGCTTTTTTTCAGGAAGCATATAAACAATATCATTTTCTTTTGCCACCTGAATAATGGTATTGAATATTTCATCAGCTTTTTCTTTTTCCATTATCCGGTCTTCAACAGTATTTTCAACTTTATCCTTTATTAACTCCTTTAACAAGGGCGCATACTCATCATGAGTTACCTTTTCAAGAAATTCATTTTTTTCATCTACTGAAAAAAAGTTGTTAGATGTATATCTTTCAAATAAATATTTAAACCTTACAAACCTGCTTTCCATGAAGACGACTTATTATCAGTAAAAAAATGAAACAATTACTTGTCTGTTATAATAGACACACCAGGATAAAAAGAGGACTGCTTTTAGTGAAATTATTTCTTATAGGATCAGAAAAAAAGAATAAAACTGAAAAGCAATGAAGATAATGAGAGGGTCGCCATTAGATAAAAGAAAACTTTTAATGTGGCTCAAAGCTCCCGTTAAATGACCTTTTACGGTAGAACGCGATATGCCCATTTTCTCAGCTATTTCTTCGTGCTTTAAGCCATCAATGCGGCTTAAATTATATACTTTTTTTTGCTGTGGTGTTAATTGACAGACAGCTTTATGAACAAGCTCTTCTAATTCATGATAGCACACACTATCAAAAACCTCTTTATTATTTTGAGGTTTTTGAGCGGACAATTTCTGTAAAAGAGTTTGCTCGCTAGCCATTTTACGAAAACTATTAAAAATATGATTTCTTACAATTGCATTGATGTATGCATTAAAATTTTCAACGGTTGCAAGTTTTTCTTTGTGGAGCCACAATTTTATAAATACTTCCTGAACCACATCCTCAGCCATCGTTTTCACTCCTGTGATTTTCCACGCGATTGAATATATTTTATTATGGTATTTATCAAATATTTTTCGGAAAGCATCTATATCCCCTTCAGATACAAGTAAGATTAATTCTCTGTCAATATTTGGGGTGGTAGATTCCATCAAATAACGATTACAGGGTTATAAATTAAAAGTTTTGAAGGAGGGATTTACTATTAGACATTTTAAAACAATGATATGCTGCATAGGAGTTAGATTTTTTTTGAAAATAAAATTGTTATTTTGAATCTTTCTTATTTTTTCCAAAAGTTTTACGGTAGTAAAGCAACAAATATTTCGAATTCATACTTGCACAAATATGAATATATTCTTTTTAATTAGCCACTAAATTTCTGGAAAGTTTTGTTTTGAAAACTCATTATTATAGAGTGTTTTCAACTTCAAAAGAATTATACGGTCAGTAAAGCAACAAATAGCCTTGATTCTTATTTTATTGCCAGTTAGTACTTTTGTAAAAAAAATTAAAAATAATGAAAAGCAAAAGCCCGATAGTAAAAAAAGAAAGTCCCCGGTCCATTAGTAAGCAATATTCATTTTTTGAGAATGTATATGATGTAGTGCGGCAAATACCTAAAGGGCGGGTTACCTCTTTTGGCGCTATTGCCAATTATCTCGGTACAAGATCATCGGCGCGCATGGTAGGTTGGGCAATGAATGGATCTCATCTTGCTTCACCAAAAGTTCCTGCCCATAGGGTTTTGAATAGAAATGGAATGCTTACCGGGAAAGCTCATTTTGCTACTCCTGATCTTATGGAAGAGTTATTATTAAAAGAAAAAATAAAAGTAGAAAATGATACCGTAGTTGATTTCGAAAAATTATTTTGGGATCCTGCAAAAGAATTGGAAATATAATTAGTTAATTAGCTGATTGGCCAATTAGTTAATTAAGTGTAATACGGACTTATCAATAAATATACTGTGACACCACTTATGGCTACATATAACCAAATTGGCCATGTTATCCGGGCAAGTTTTTTATGTTTTTCATAATCGCCGGACAGTGCCCGGTACGCCGTAAATAAAATAAAAGGCAGCACAATACCCGCAAGCGGAATATGTGTAATCAAAATAACATAATAAACATAACGTAATGATCCCGCAAGAATTTTTTCATCGGGGCTTAATATCCCATCGTGATTAAGATCGCCGAATTTAGTTTCTCCACTCAGCAAATGATGACATACATAAGAAATCAAAAAAAGCACAGAAAGAATAATAGCAGTGAGCATTATTTTTTTATGAAGAGAATATCTTTTTGATTTTACGGCAACCAAAGCTGCAACCAATAACACCGCCACACAGGAATTGGCAATGGCATTAAAAGTGGCGAAAACATGTGGATCGAAATTTAGTTTTATATTCAGCTTTATTCCGGAAAGAAATGCAATTGCTGCGAACGAAATGATGGAAATCACCCATATTAACCTTGCGGCTTTTTTATTATCTTTCTTTAAAAACGGCTTGGGGAAATTATTGGTAGTATCCATTTACCTAAGGGTTAGTTGTATTTCCCTTTAAAAGGCCTTTAAAAAATTCTCCGAAAGTTTTTTTATTATCTTTTTCCAGCATGAGCAGGGGGATATCTTTTACTAATTTTGCCTGGGCTACAGTATCCAACCCATCAAACCAACCTCTTACTACTCTTTGCTTATCAAGCAGAAAAAATTTAGAAGAATGAATGAAAGCAGTATCAATCCCGGTATCTGCCACACTTGCTTTTACTTCATGAAGTGCAAAATTATAAATACTGTCGCGATTGCCGGTAAGTAACCACCAGCTATCTGGATTTATATTAAATTTTTCGGCCCACTTTCTTAATTGAGCTACTGAATCATGTTGTGGGTCAATAGAGATAGATACGAATTGTACAATAGAATCCTGGTTAGGAAAAGAGTTTTGTAATTTTTTCATGGCTACAGCCAACTTGGGACAAAGGGTAGGGCAATGTGTAAAAAAGAAATCAAGCACAATTATTTTCCCTTTCAGGTCATCTAAAGAAACCTCCTGCCCCATTTGATTGATACCATGCAGATTACTTACATGATGCCATACCGTATCAAAAGTTGATCTGCCATCTTTATTTACCACATTCACACTATCATAAAAATACCTGTGTGGCATGTCGGTAGCCCGCTGACTATAGTAACTTACTAATAAAAATCCAATAACAGGTAATAAAATTGCAACAATTAATGCAATGAAAGCTTTTTTCTTCATAGCTTCTTTTCTAAAGCAAAATTAGCCATTACAAAGTGCAACAGCTAATTTAAAAAATTGTAATCTGAATTAATTAATCTAATTTCTTATCACTCTTTTCAGCAGGGTAAACCATTGGATGATGAAACTGCTGTTTCTGTTCAATATATGTACGGCTGCCCGCGTCTGTATTTCTTAAATTCCTGTAAGATGCCCCATCAGATATGAATGCAGTAATAAACCAGATAAATAAGGTCATTGGTAAGGCAATTACCAATATCATATTTCTGATTTCATCTCCGAGATGCATAAAAATTGAAATAATATAAAAAGCTTTTGCCAGTGTAAAAATGCAAATAGCGCCTTTTAATGCCAGGACAAGGTGCTCATTTGGATCGGCACCCAAATCAATATTGTAGATGGTTAGACCCAACCCGAGTTCGAGGATTGTGAGTACCAGTAGAATCCAAAATGCTTTCCAAATTCTCTTGACATGTGCCACATCGGCTTCGGTTTGGGGTAATGGTATTGTTACTTCTGAAGGCATAATTTTTTATTTTAATTCTAAACAGGATTACTAAATATTATTTTAAAAAATTAAATAAGGTAAAAACAAAGGAAAACAAATACCCATACCAAATCTACGAAATGCCAGTAAAGTCCTGTTTTTTCTATCATTTCGTAATGACCGCGTTTTGCAAAATCACCTCTTTTAGTTTTGATAAGCATAATTGTATTTATAATAACTCCCGTAAAAACGTGAAACCCATGGAAACCGGTAATACCAAAAAAATACCCGCCAAAGGCTACCGGGCCTGGTGTTGCAACCAAGCGCCCATGATACATTACATCGGGTCCCCAGGGATTATGACTAACTGTGGTTCCCCAGCGTTCTATTACGCCATTTACCAATACCTCATGTTGTCCGGTAATTAAATGTGTCCATTCCCATGCCTGGCTACCTAGAAAAGCAAGGCCGCCCAATATGGTTAGAAACAACCATTTTTCTACACCTTTCTGATTCATTTTATGCCCCTCATGCACAGCCAGAACCATTGTTACAGAACTGAAAATGAGAATAAAAGTCATCAGGCTCACAAATGCCAATGGCAGGTTGGCTTCTGTAAAAGGAAATTCATTAAACACGTAATTATGATCCACCCACTGGTTCAAACTGAAACGAATGGAACCATAAGAAATCAAGAAAGCGCCAAAAGTAAATGAGTCGCTCATTAAAAAAAACCACATCATAAGTTTTCCATAACTTACATTGAAAGGACTTCTTCCTCCCGACCATAAACTTGTTCTGGTTTTAGCTACTGCAGTTTCCATTTTTACTTGTTAAAAGGTTATTACAAAAATAAAATTAATTGTCTATTGTTATGCGTTTATTTAGAAATTAATTGTTGACCATCAAAACTTTCTAATTGAGAAAATTTAAATTAATTTTCTTATTTCAAATATTCTTCTTTCTTCATCAGTTCTCTTGCATTCTATCTTTTTTATCTTATTATTATTAAAAAAAGAAATAAATAAATCCATAATCCATCTACAAAATGCCAATAAGTATTCATCAGGTCAATATATAATGGAGTATAATTTTTTCTTCTTTTACTAATAGATTTTAAATACATGATTACGAGCGCAATGACACCACCCAGAACATGCAGGGCATGAAGGCCCACAATGATATATAAAAAAGAAAAAGACACATTTCGTGTAAGAGTAATCCCACTTGCCCAAAGTTCTCTAAAGCCGGTGTATTGCAGAAATACAAAAATAATTCCCAGCAGTGTCGTCATGGCAAGCCAGCTTTTATATTGTTTCATTTGCCGGTTGAGAAAAGCTTTTCGGCTAAGGATAATAGTTATACTACTCAGGATAATCATCGCTGTAGAGTAGTAAAATACAACCGGAATATCAAAAGTAAGCCAGTTGCCCTGACCTCGTTTTACTATATACGCACTGCTTAACCCGGCAAACATCATTACTATGCTGGCACAGGCTGCCCACATCACAAATTTAAGCGGATGGATACTTTTTTTTTCTTCCTTCATCACTGCAATCATAATAATTAATTATTTATTAGAACAACTTTTAATCCGTTTTCATCATATTTTATCAAATAACAATGCCAGGAATACAATCATCAAATAAAAATAGGAACTGAACATCACTTTTCTTGCTGCAGAAGCATTCATTTTTATTACCAACATTATACTTACATATACCATCCAAAGATTGCATATCAATAATATCCAGAATGCCAATATTCCTCCAATATTAAAATAATACGGTAGCATCCCTACCGGAACCATCATCATGGAATAAATAACAGATTGAATTGCCGAAAACCTGGTAGGCCCAGCCTGACTTGGTAACAAACGGAATCCTGCTTTTTCATAATCTTTATGAGCCAGCCACGCAATAGCCCAAAAATGAGGAAATTGCCATAGAAACTGAATTGCAAATAAAACATAACCACCATAATTAGCAAATTGAGCAACTTCGCCATTGGCCATCACTCCCTGGAAATGAGCAAAAGGGCTGATTAATCCTGTACCTGCTACCCATCCTATAAGACACGGAAGGGCGCCAGGGAAAGCACCTACAATTACCGAAATAGAATTAACTTTTTTTAGAGGGGTATAAACGAATGCATAGAGAAACAAACTGAATAAAGCAATCATCGCGCTGGCCAGATTGAACCAATACCACATCATAATAATTCCAACGACTCCAATGATAATTGCAAATGTCCAGGCTTCATTTACGCTCATTCGCCCTGCTGCAACAGGCCTTCCTGCTGTTCTTTTCATCAACTTATCTGTATCTCTTTCTACGGTTTGGTTAATGGCATTTGCAGATCCTGTAATAAATATTCCTGCGATAAATAAAATTAATACAGAGATAAAATTGAATGTTACATTAGGAGCAAGCAGATAACTCGCCACACAGCTAAATACTACCAGAAAGGTCAAAGTAAATTTGATTAAGATAAAATAATCTTTCACCTTGCTTGCCAAAGTATAAGAAACTGAATGAGGCATTTCAATTGCCGTTTTAATCATCAAAAATCGTTTTAAAAAAGCCCTGAATTAACAGGGCTATTGATTCAGAAATATATTACTTATAAAAAATGAATTTTATCCCTTAACGTTTACTTTCTACTGCACCTATTGGTTCGGTCTGTGGAATAAAATCTAATCCATCTTTACCATAATCATAAGGCCAGCGGTGAACTTCAGGAATTTCACTTACCCAGTTGCCATGTGGCGGATGAATTGGTGTAGTCCATTCCAAAGTATTAGCGCCCCATGGATTCTTATTCTTTTCCGTAACTTTTCTACCCTTATACATTGAA
>DASSHD010000558.1:0-5347 GCA_035693085.1 Hanamia sp.
GAGGGAGTTATTTGTGAAGATGATGTTTTTCTGGGGCCAAGTATGGTTCTTACTAATGTGATCAATCCGCGGAGCGCTGTTAGCCGCAAAGACCAATATAAAAAAACATTGATCAAAAAAGGAGCAAGCATTGGCGCTAACGCCACTATTGTTTGTGGAAATACAATTGGTGAATTTGCGTTTATTGGTGCAGGAGCAGTTGTTACTAAAGATGTGCCTGCTTTTGCTTTGATCGTTGGGAATCCGGGCAGGCAGAAAGGATGGATGAGCGAATATGGGCATAAACTGATTTTCAATCCTGAAAATATAGCAGTGTGCCCTGAAAGCAAACAGGAATATTTACTGGAAAATAATGTGGTAAAAAGAATAAAATAATTCTTACCAATAATATAAATTAGAAATAAAAAAAGTGAGAAAAGATTCGTTTACTAACGTAAACACTTACCAAAACGTAAAAAATATTTGATGAAAAATTTTGCATTAATAGGCGCAGCCGGATATATAGCCCCGCGCCACATGAAAGCGATAAAAGATACAGGAAACAATCTCGTTGCTGCTTTAGATAAAAATGATTCTGTAGGAATTCTGGATAGCTATTTTCCTGAAGCAGACTTTTTTACAGAATTTGAGCGTTTCGACAGGCACATTGAAAAGCTTAGGCGCAAAGGAAAGCGTATAGATTTGGTTAGTGTCTGCAGCCCTAATTATTTGCACGATTCTCATATTCGTTTTGGATTGCGTATAGGCGCCAACGTGATATGTGAAAAACCTATCGTTCTTAATCCATGGAATATTGACGCTTTGGCAGAAATAGAAAAAGAAACGGGAAATAAAATATTCACCATTTTGCAATTAAGATTACATCCGGCAATTATTGAATTAAAAGAAAAGATTGCTGCCGAACCAAAAGGCAAAAAGCACCTGGTAGAATTGGATTATATCACCGGCCGGGGCCATTGGTACTCTGCCAGTTGGAAAGGGGATATTCAAAAAAGCGGCGGAATTGCCACTAATATTGGAGTACATTTTTTTGATATGCTGATGTGGATCTTCGGCGATGTACAGGAAAATATAGTTACCCAGCATTCTAAAGATACGGCAAGCGGAATTTTAGGATTGGAAAAAGCTACGGTAAAATGGCGTTTAAGCATTGACGTTAATACCCTGCCGGAAAAAGTGAAAGCCACGGGCAAGCGCACTTACAGAACATTAAATATAGATGGGGAATCATTTGAATTCAGCGATGGATTTACAGAACTGCACACAAAATCTTACGAACAAATTTTAGCCGGGCATGGATTCCCATTGATGGAAACCAGAAAGTCAATAGAGTTGGTACATGAAATAAGGAATTATAAAATTTAACGCTGCTTCTATCTTTATTAACGATTTCCGAAGTTTTATTAATGTTAATAAACTAACCAACCTAATCGCAGGCAATTATTTGAGAATTTTCAGTCAATAGGCTAATCATCAGTATTCTGGTATCTCTTGCTTTAAATTATCTGTGTACAATTTTTATTAATTATATAATTATGAAATAAAATTCTATTCAATCAATTCTTGCGCCCAGCGGTTATCCGATGCCGGAAATACAGTAAACAAATAAATTCTCCTGTTTTTTATTTTATCGGAGTAGCAAGAAATTGGAATCAAATCATGTGGATCTTTGGTAACGGAAAGTCACGGGCTGTGAGACGCATGCTTGTATGATATCCTTTTTTAACGCTTATTCCTTTAACTTTATCATTTACGATAAGAACCTTTTAACCTTCAATGAATAAATTTACAGGAATGAATAACGCAATGAAAAGTAACGATATAAACAGACTTGAATTTTTAAAAAAATCCGGCCTTTTAGTAGCAGGAGTAACACTTCTTCCCCATTTTTTGAATGCAGATCCCAAGGATAAAAAATATAATGGCGAGGCATTTGCTGCAAACCTATCAGGCTATCAAATTGTTGTATCGTCTCATGCTGATACACTGGAAAAACAAGCTGCACAACAGCTTCAGCAATATTTATCCAGGTTGGCAGCATCAGAAATTTCTGTTTTAGTTGAAAATGAATACAAAGGCAAAAAGGCATTTTACATTGGAAAAACAGATTATGCAAAAGCAAAGAAAGTTGATGTTACCAATATTAACGGAGATGGTTACATTTATAAATCTGCCGGCAAAAATCTGATTATAGCAGGAGGAAATAAAAAGGGCGTTCTGTATGGTGTTTACGATTTTTTGGAAGGATTAGGTTTCAGAAAACTGGCACCTGATTATGTGTATATCCCTAAAATAAAAGACGCTAACCTGGAGAAAATGGACTTGACATTTAATCCTTCAATCACATATAGAACCACATCTTACGGCCAAATGGGCGAACAGGAATATTTCGACTGGAACAAGCTTTCCTCCAGAAGCGACTGGGGATTATTCGTTCATACTTTCAATACTTTGGTGCCTCCTCAGCAATACGGACAAAGCCACCCGGAATACTTTTCTCTGATAAATGGATCACGAAAACCGGGTACGCAATTGTGTTTGTCAAATCAGGAAGTTGCGGATATACTGATAACTAATCTGAAAAAAAAGATCGCTGAAAATCCTGCTGCTACGTATTGGTCCGTTAGTCAGAATGATAATGATCAATATTGTCAATGTGATAATTGTAAAGCGCTGAATGAAAAATATGGACTTGTGCCAGCCGGCTCTATTATTTATTTTGTCAATAAAGTGGCTAAGGCTATTCCTGATAAAATTATTTCAACACTGGCCTATTGGTATTCACGCAAAGCTCCACAAAATATCAAAATTGAACCCAATGTAAATATCATGCTCTGCAATATTGAGAGCACCAGGCAAGCGCCGGTTTATGAGACCGATCCGGCATTTTCAAAAGACCTGAAGGATTGGGGCGCTCTTACAAAAGATATTTTGATCTGGGATTATAACATTCAGTTTGCCAATTATTTTGATCCCTTTCCAAACCTTTTCACTTTAAAGCCAAACATTAATTTTTATACCGACAATCATGTGAACGCTTTATTCATGCAGGCAAATAATGAGCCTGCTGCTGAAATGGCGTTATTGCGTAGCTATATGATCTGCAACCTGATGTGGAAGCCGGATGCTGATGAAGACACGATCATGAATGAATTTCTGAATGATTACTACGGTGCTGCCGCTCCAAACATTCGCGGATATATTGACAGCATGCATCAATCATTGATAAAAAGCGGGATGAAGTTAAATATTTTTGGCGGCCCCATTGATGCAAAAGAGGCGTATTTGTCTGAGGAGATGATGTCGCATTATACACAACTTTTTGACGATGCTGAAAAAGCTGTAAACAATGACCCTGAATTATTGAGGCGCGTACAGGTAGCGCGTTTGCCAATTATGTATGCCGCGATACAAATTGGCAGAACGGAAATTAATACGCCGCGAAGTTTGTATCAACGTGATGCTAATGGTATCGTAACCGGTAAGCCCGATATGATATCTTTAGTGAACCAATTTGTGGAAGGTTGCATTCGAGAAAAAGTAAAGTTGATAAGAGAGAGAAGCGGCAGCCCCGAACATTTCCTGGCAGCCTACAACCGAATCTTTACCAACATGAAAGAAACCGGTAAGGATAAATCATTTAAGAAAAAAATTACCTCCATCACAAGCCCCGCCGCTAAATCCAAAGGCGTGGAAAGCCTTACAGACGGGGTGTTTGCCTCTTATGAATCCTGGCAGTCTCCTGATGCCAACTGGGTTTATTATACCGGAAGCCATATAGATTTCATTCTTGATCTTGGCGAAGTAATGCCGGTTAATACCGTAAACATGGATTTTCTAAATCCGCAGGCACAGCCCGACTGGCATTTGATGGCATTGCCAAAATATGTGAGTTATGCAACATCAACAGATGGAGAAAAATACAATGACGCTATCCGGGTTAATAATCCTAACAATCCGAATCCGGTAGAAAATCCCGGCATCAGTAAAATTTCAATTCATTCATTTAAAGCAAATCTGAGCGGTTCTGCACGCTATATAAAAGTTCATGCCGAAAGCCTGTTAACGGCCCCTTCATGGCATATCCGCGCCGGACAACCGATGTCTATCTATACCGATGAGATTGTGGTAACCTAAATCTTTATACCCGGATGAACAGTGCGTTTTTTCTTATCGGTCAATTCTGATATTAGCTAATCGCCGTGTGCTGGAAAGAAACCGGAATTCACTACGGTCTGACGCAAGGCGTACCGACCACTTCGGTAAGTGGTAGAGGTCAGCAGCGTCAGCCTGCGGGTATTTTAGACAGTAAAGCAACAAATTCCCGGGATTTTTATTTTGATGAAGAAGGGAGAAATTAAAAAAGTGTATCGTGATACGAAACAGCGAAGAGGAACATTTATTGTAAGTTTTGTCAATTAAACGAGGCCCGGAATTCCAATGGCGAAGAATTGGTTTTTGCTTTGAATAATTTGCTGAACGACTGCGAATGCTCAAATCCTAATTCGTAGGCGATTTCGCTCGCTGATAGTTCAGTGGTGGAAAGTTTTTCCTTTGCTTTTTCAATCAGCTTATTGTGTGTTGCTGAGTGCTTTGACCGGTTAATACTTTGAGCAATGAACCTATCAAATACGGAAGAAAAACTAATTGATGCCAATCCAACCCGGAGTGATGCTTCGTGAAAGAGACTGCTAAATCAAAGCTCCCCATACACAATCCCCATCAAATTAAAACTGATTTTCTCAGCAAGGTTTCCAAAGAAAAATCAGGACAGGCTGAACAACATGCAATAAAGATTTGCAATAGTTAATTATGCAATTGCAAAATTGAATGCCTGTCTTTAGCACTTAATAAATTTGCACATCGGAAAGCAATGTGCCTTTTTGAATTTTTTCTTTGTTCACTAAGAAAGGATTGCGCCATGCTGCAAAGGCGGCCAGCAAGCCCATGATTATTAATAGAGATAATCCCTTTGAAAGACTGGCTTTTTCAGAGATAAACCCAATCACTGAAGGGCCGGCAAGAAAACCAATCAACCCGCCGGTAGTAACCATCGCATATCCTTCCACTGTACTCAAACCCGGTATGTTGGCAGATGTCCGAAACAAAACCGGTACGATGCAGCAACATCCTAAGCCAACCATAATGTAGCCTGTTATTGCCATAATTACTCGGGGCGAAGTTACTACCACCAGGAAACCCAATGCTGCCAGTAATGTTCCGGATACTACCACATTCTTGCTTCCTGCTTTTTTGATAAGCCAGTCACCATTGAACCTCCCCAAAGTCATCGCAACGGAAAATCCTGCGTAACCTAAGCTCATCAATGCTTTGGGCGCTAATAGTA
>DASSHD010000559.1:0-4762 GCA_035693085.1 Hanamia sp.
CATGAATGGAAACATCTTAAAAACCAGAACATCATATCCATGCCGGATAAATGGGAATATCCCTGGTACGCAGCCTGGGATCTTGCTTTTCATTGTATTCCGATGGCCATGATGGACGCCGGATTTGCCAAGCATCAGTTATTGCTGATTATGCGCGAATGGTATATGAAACCCGATGGCCAGTTGCCGGCTTATGAATGGCATTTTAGTGATGTAAATCCACCTGTGCAGGCGTGGGCTGCTTTACAGGTTTACCAGATAGATAAATCTGCAACGGGAGTAGGTGATATTAAATTTTTAAAAAGAATATTTCAGAAGCTGATTATAAATTTTACCTGGTGGATCAATCGTAAAGATGCCAGTGGGAATAATATTTTTCAGGGAGGCTTCCTTGGCCTGGACAATATTGGTGTATTTAACCGGAGCATTGAAATGCCCGGGAACCACCGCCTGGAGCAGGCTGACGGAACTAGCTGGATGGGAATGTATGCATTGAATATGATGGATATAGCTTTGGAAATCGCTCTTGCTGATGAAACTTTCCAGGATACAGCAACTAAATTTTTTGAACATTTTATATTGATTGCCGAAGCCTTAAACCAATTTGGATTATGGAATGACAGTGATAAGTTCTTTTATGATCTTCTTTCCAAAGACGGAACGATTTCCATTCCTTTACGTATTCAATCTATTGTTGGGCTAACCACATTATTTGCTGTTTCTGTTATTGAAAAAAGCGTGCGCGATAGATTATCGGACTTTAAAAAAAGAACTATTTGGTTTGAAAATTACCGGAAGAAAAACAATCGTTTCTGGCCTAACGAAGAACAATCCGGTGGTGAAAAGATTTTGTTATCCCTGATTAAGAAAGAAAGGTTAATAGATATTTTACAACATTTGCTTAATGAGGAAGAATTTCTTTCTCGGGGAGGTATCAGAGCTTTGTCTAAATACCATGCGGAGCATCCTTACGCGGTAACAATTGAAAACATAGAATATAGTATTCATTATGATCCGGGTGATTCTACTTCTGATTTTTTTGGCGGAAATTCTAACTGGCGCGGCCCTGTGTGGATTCCTATCAATTACCTTATTATTCAATCTATACGTAAACTCGGAGAATTTTATGGAGATGATCTGTTAGTGGAATTTCCTACCGGTTCAGGTCATAAGATGAATCTAAAATGCGTAGCAGATGAATTGGCAAAAAGAGTAATTAGTTTATTTGAAAAAAGTCCGGAAGGCAACAGAAGAGTTTTTGGCAGAGACAAATGGTTTTATCAGCAACCGGAAAATGAGCATCTTATTTTATTTTATGAATATTTTCATGGAAATGATGGAAATGGTTTGGGCGCCAGTCATCAAACCGGATGGACATCACTGGTAGCAAGATTGATAAGCGAATTAAATGAAAAATAATAGAATCCCCGAAATTTTATTTTGAGGAAGGGCATGATTTTAATTGAGATCAGTAAATGAACAAATAAGGTGAATTTGTTCGTTTACTGCGTGCCATGCAAGTTATTTCGTAACTATTCAGTGCCCAAAAAACTGACTAATTTTCAAATTTGGAAGGTTTATCCACATTTATTTTGGTGATTTTGAATTTACAACCACAGGCAGGTATTAAAGAATATGAAAATTTTAAAGATCTTTCAAATCTTTTTATTACTTTTGCGCCCCATTCAGTATTTTATGTTTTAGCTGTAGATGATTTTTTGATAAAACATATTGCCCACATGGCTCCATAAGTTCCCGTCTGTTCGGGGCGCCGGCAAGGGTGTAAAAATAAATATTTATAATAATGCCAAAAGTTAGAACCAACTCCAGCGCTAAGAAACGCTTTAAAGTAACCGGTACCGGAGAAATTACTTATCAAAAACCTTTTAAACGACACATCCTTACTAAAAAAACTACTAAACGTAAACGCGCTTTACGCCTAAAAGGAATAGTTGGACCCGCAGATAGGCCGAGAGTATTGAGGTTGCTAAGAATGAAGTAAAACTCCCTATTTTATTATAAAGAGGTAATAAAATCAATCAATAAAAATAATTAATTTTAGAACTGTATTCCAGTTCTAAGGTAAAAATAAAAAATATTAAAATATGCCACGTTCATCCAATGCTGTAGCATCAAGGGCAAGAAGAAAAAAAATTCTTAAAGCCGCCAAAGGTTATTATGGAAAAAGAAAGAATGTTTATACTGTTGCAAAAAATGTAATGGAAAAGGGAATGACCTATAGTTATGTAGGCCGTAAACTTAAAAAACGTGAATATCGTGCATTGTGGATTGCCCGTATCAATGCCGCTGTAAGAGACGAAGGAATGACTTACAGCCAGTTTATCCATAAATTAAACGAAAAGAATATTGATCTTAACAGGAAGATACTCGCCGATATGGCGATGAATGAACCGGAAAGTTTTAAAAATCTTATTTTATCAGTAAAATAATTTTGTAATTTTTTCCCAAAACGTCCTCGCAGAACTGTGGGGACTTTTTTTTGTGAAATGAATTCATCATTAATTTACATTTGTAAATATTTTTTAAATCCGATAATATTTTTCAATGAATAATACATACAGGGATCTTGTAGATCAAACATTTAATTTTCCACAGGAAGGTTATGATCTTAAAGATGGTTATCTCCAATACAACGGAGTAGATGTGAAAAAATTAATTGATAAATATGGAACCCCGTTGAAGTTTACGTATCTCCCTAAAATTGGGATGCAGATCAATAGTGCAAAGAAAATGTTTGCCAACGCTATTAAAAAACATAAATACGAAGGAAAATATAATTATTGTTATTGTACCAAAAGCTCTCACTTTTCTTTTATCGTAGAAGAGGCTCTAAAGTATGACATTCATCTCGAAACGTCTTTTGCTTATGATATAGAGATCATTCATAAACTATATGAAAGAAAGAAAATAACTAAAGATACTTTTATCATTTGCAATGGATTTAAACAAAAGTCCTACACAAGCCGCATAGCACGACTTTTAAATACCGGCTTTAAAAATGTGATACCTGTTCTTGATAATAAAGAAGAATTAAAAACTTACCGCAAATCTGTAAGGGTACCTTTTAATATAGGAATTCGTGTCGCTGCTGAAGAAGAACCTACGTTTCCATTTTATACATCACGGTTAGGCATACGCGCGAAAGATATCCTTGAATTTTATGTAGATGATATTGAAGGGTATGAAGACAGGTTTCAGTTGAAGATGCTCCATATTTTTCTAAATAAAGGAATTAAGGATGATATTTATTATTGGAGTGAATTGAACAAGATCATTAATTTATATTGCCAGCTTAGAAAGATTTGTCCTGAACTGGATTCAATTAATATTGGCGGGGGATTTCCCATAAAGCATTCGTTAGGGTTTGAATACAATTACCAGTTCATGATCAACGAAATAGTGAGGAATATAAAAGTCGCCTGTAAAAAAACTAAAGTGCCGATGCCCAATATATTCACCGAGTTTGGAAGTTATACCGTTGGTGAAAGCATGGCACATATTTACAGCGTGATTGGAGAAAAGAAACAGAACGATAGGGAAACCTGGTACATGATTGATTCCTCTTTTATTACTACATTGCCCGATACATGGGGTATTGGCGAAAAATTTTTGATGCTTCCTGTAAATAAATGGGATAATGAATATCAGAGAGTAACTCTCGGTGGCATTACCTGTGATAGTCACGATTATTATGATTCTGAAGAACACATTAATGAAGTTTTTTTACCTAAAATAACCAATGGTGAACCTTTGTATGTTGGCTTTTTCCATACTGGCGCTTACCAGGATCAGATAAGTGGATACGGAGGAATAAAGCATTGTTTGATACCTTCTCCAAAATATATTGTTTTGGACCGTGATAAAAATGGTAAACTGATAGATTGGGTATATGCTAAAGAACAAAACGCTGCGAGCATGCTGAAAATACTGGGATATAAATAAAAATAAGAATAAGAATATGCATTATTAGTTTGCCTACTGGCCTGGTAGGTTTGTTTACCGTATAAAAAATAGAAAACTAAAACCTCATGTTTAGAATACCTCTCCGATGTTTACAAAAAAACCTCCGGATCCTCCTTCCCCTAAGCCATAATCTATACAAACATTTGCTTTTGAGAATTTATTCGCTTTAATTCTTAAACCTAATCCATATCCAGGATAAAGCTTGCTATATTCAGGAGAAATATCACTTGAAAAAGTTTCTATATTGGCAAATACTACACCCCCGATTAAACCATTACGCGATATGTGATACCTGTATTCACTTTCAAAATAGGTCATACTTTTACCACGAAACCTTGATTGAATATAACCGCGACCGGTATTATAACTATCATCCCATCCTGTACTGGGAAGAAGTAAATAAGGAGGAGTGCCACTGGCGGTTAACCAGTCAAACATCCAAAACGCCAATACATTTCCCGACCGTTTCGGAAATTGTAAATAAGCCCGTGAATCAATTTGAATTGAAGTCCAGTTACTGTCACTTCCCAGCGCCTTCCCGCTCGTTCGAAAAGTAATATCATAATACATTCCTTGTTGCGGATTTATTTGATTGAGTCTCGTATCGTATAATAATCGAAACGTAGGCCCGGAAGCAGTTTCTCTGGTACCCATATATTTTATTACCCCATTACTGACCGAAATTGGAACCTTACCCAACGCTTCAATATTTGAAAAATGATCAAAATAGTATCCAACTCCGGCATAAAGATTATTCGTCAGTGATTTCATGAATGTC
>DASSHD010000560.1:0-3077 GCA_035693085.1 Hanamia sp.
CTTTGATTATAAATTATAATAACACAAATGGCACTGATTATACAATTCCCACGATGCTTACTGTTATAAATCCTGGCGGAGTAGTTATTATCCCAAAGGGTTCGTATGTAGGGTACCTGCAGGTAAAATTTGTACCTGATGATTTCATAAATGGGGCACCGTATGCTGTCGGATATACTATAAAGAGTATAGCAGAAAGCGGATATACTATCAGTGGAAACCTTCAGAATGGAATAGCTGCCATAGGAATCAAGAATAAGTATGATGGTAATTATGGATTGGTTATCAGAACGACAGGATGGGGCGCCTTTGGAATCTCCGATAACCTGGAGGGAACCTGGCCGGTAGCCGCGAACGGAACAAGCATTGGTATGGTAACTGCCGGGGCAAATAGTGTTAAGTTATTTGATTACGCAGGAGGATCCGGTTTTGCTCAGATTGGTTTTGCGACAGGAAATGCCGGTGTAGTTGGTTTTGGAAATGCATCTCCTAAATTTACTTTTGATCCCACAACCAATTTGCTAACTGATGTAACTAACGATGTGGTAGTTGATAGTAGAAACAGGCAAGTCCATGTCAATCCAACTGTTATGGACAGCCGTTTTGATCCAGCTACCAAACATATATATCTCGCCTATACAATGACACAAAATGGAAGACCAACACAATTCATATACGATACTTTAAGCTATATTGGAGTCAGGCCATAGTTTCAATTAACAATTGGAATAGAGTAAATACGGCGATTGTTTTTTACTAATATTAATTAATCTTAGAAAAAATTTGTCAGCGCTAAATAAAACACCTTATTTAAAAAAAACAAATCAGGAATGTTTTTCTGCATTTGATTTTTTAATACCCTGCATCATTAGAAAAAATGTGAATTCTTTTCCGTATATATCTTTCATTTTTATTAACATTTTCTTCGTCAACCTTCTATAATAAAAGCACGTTTTGATAATTCGCCCTTTTAAAGAAAATGCAATTTCGGATTAGCGGAAAAAAAATAAATCAATAATTAAAATGGAAACTGAAAATGTAAAAAAAAAATCAAGGCTCATCGTAAAAAAAGATGGTGAAAACATCGTTTTACCTGTGATTGATATGGCTTTACTTTATTTTGATAAGCGAACCGTTAATGTAATTGATAGGTTTTCAAAAAAGTATTTTTTTCATAAAAACTTATCGGAAATAGAGGAGTTCCTGGATGAATCTGTTTTTTTCAGGGCTAATCGTCAAACCATTGTAAATATTAATTTCATTAAAGGATTTACCGCTTTGGAATGCAATAAAATTAAAGTAGCTCTTACATTGGCCTGCAACGAACCTGCTATTATTATTAGTCAACAAACTGTGCCACTTTTTAAAAAATGGCTTTGCGAATCGTAGAAAAAGAAATAGGATATAAAAAATAGCAACAAATCCCGATGTGCTCAATGCATTTGCGTTATGTATCATAGCGGGTGAAAAGGAGCAACCTGCATTTGTTGGCATAACCAGTCATGAGCCTGATTTGAATGAGGCACGGGAGAGTGCGGAAAGAATTGATAAAGCAACGAATGAATTGCTAAAAGTGGTAAAATGATACGCCAAGTGCATGATACGGCAGAACTTCGCAAAACAGGATTTGATAAAAACAATTCATAAGAAATATTTTTCTTTGCATTATGCCATACAACGAAAAACTGGTTGACAGAATTAGAGAAGCACTTCAACACTTGCCCAAAGTGGAAGAAAAGAAAATGTTTCGTGGTGTAACTTTTATGGTCGCCGGAATTTTGGATCAGCATGATTCGGAATCTACACTATTTTTTAAAATAATCCTCCTGCCCGTTTTTTCATACTCATGTATTGCTTGTTTAAAATCGGTTAATGAATAAACTTTGTCGTAGTGTACAATCAATGTTTTGTTTGTAATTGATGATATGATGGTTTTCCAAACTAAGTTTATTTCATCAGCACTTTTACTTTTAATCCAGGCGTCAATGCCAAAACCTTCCATTAATAAATTCTTATAGACTATATCCCCATTTGTAAAACTTACAAAATTGTTGCTAAGCCCTCCATAGACGATAATTTTGGAATTTAGGGCTGCGACTTTGAATAATGCACTTCCTATAACTCCACCAACTGCATCAAGAGTAGCATTAATGCCTTCGCGAATATTCTCATTGATCTCTTTAACCAAATCCTGCTTTTCGCTATTGATTACAAATGTTGCTCCAAGTGATTGAAGTCTTTTTATATGTTCGTTCTTTCTAACTACTGCAACTACTTTTATATTCCGTTGTTTGGCAATTTGAATGATTTGTTGGCAAACTGATGAGTGCGCAGCCGTAAGTAATAACCATTGATTTTCGGACAAGTGCGCTTTATCCAAAAGAGCAAAAGCGGTTAATGTATTTAAGCTCAACTGACAAGCAACTTCAAAAGGTATTATGCAGGGAAGTATTTTAAAATCGCCAATTGATAGATTTATTTTTTCTGCCCAGGTTCCTCTTGCTCTAAATGCCACTCGCTTACCAAGCAATGCTTTGTCAACTGCCTGGCCGCATTTTTCGATAACTCCTGCGCCTTCAAGTCCTGCAATTTGAGGGAATGACGGTTTTTTTCTGTAAATGCCTTGTATGAACATTGCATCTGACGGGTTTAAGGGTCGTGCAGAAATATTTATCTGTACCTCATTATCTTTTGGATGTTCAATATACGTGTCTTCCAAAGTGAGAACATCTGTCCAATTGCCAGCTTGTTTAAATACGATTGATTTCATTTTTTTGTGAAAATTTTCTTTTGTGAGAAATCTTTACAATTCTTTATAACGCTTTGAGGAAAGTTGAAATTATTTTAAGTATTGATTCAAAAAATCGGATGAGGTATTCTATATCAAATGTCTGACCCGATGAATTGTTGTCAGCAAAAAAATATTATTACGGTTAATAAAAATTACAGGTATATGGATGTTGCTTTTAAGAACCATCTTAGCTTAGCATTTCGCTAAGGCGCCATTCGAACCTTTGATAATATTGGTTTGCAAAAAAATGTGACTTTATTTGATACTGATGTTCTTCGTTGATATA
>DASSHD010000561.1:0-7361 GCA_035693085.1 Hanamia sp.
ATTTTCCTAAGTTCGAGCCGAGAGAGTATATCGCAGAAGGCGATAAGGTAGTATGCCTCGGATACTGGGACGCAAAGTCCAAAAAAACCGGTAAGCCTTATTCAGGGCACTGGGCCATGGCATTTTATTTCAGGGATGGAAAATTATGTGAGCACAGGGAATACTATGACTCTTATGGTGAAGCAATGGCTTCCAAAGGGTAAAATAGATTCACGTAAAATTAAAAGACCGTTTCGCGTATGGCTATTATTTAAACTTGATAGTGGTAAATTCACGAGACGGGAAGAAACTGAATACGGGCTACTGCATCTAATTTGAGTCAAGGATTACAAAATTATTTTGAAAAAACACTTCTTTGATCTCTACAACCGGAACGAATTCCGGCCTTAGTCCTGATGTTTCCCTGTCAGTTGTAAACCTGCCGCAATGCAGGTTTTCTTGTTATACAAAGGAGAAATTAATTTTGAATAAGCCTTCCCTATAAATGTTTCTTTCTTAAAAAGTTGTTCTTCTTACAAAAAAAAGCAGTAAACGAAACAATAAGGATATTTTCTATTTTATTACCAACACCATAACGTATAAGCATAAATGAAAATAATAGTTAACCGGTTGTGAATGTTCAATTAATATTTTTTTCTCCCGATAAATAATTCCCCTGTTCGGACAATAAAAAGGGGCCTTCGTCCTTAAAATCAAATTTCAATACTTATTTGATTTATGTTTATGGGAGTAATTCAAATCCTGGTGAAACAAAAACTGCAAAGCATAGAATACACCAAATGATAACTCATTGTTGAAGCGGGCATTCTTGATAGTAAAAACAGTTTTGGATAAATGCATAATAGAAGATTTCAAAATCAAGAATCCTAAAAATATATTTTAATAATCTCTCGTGTGTTTTTCAATTCTCATCGCTGTTTCCTGCATTTGGTTTTTGCAGGAACAGCTAAATGGGAAAGTACCTCAATCCTTTTTTGGTTTGTAGCGGTAATGATAATATAAGGTAATGAAAAACGAATGTTGAGAATGTCTTTCAAAAAATTAAATTCTCTTATTTATCAAATAAAAAAAACAAAATGAAAAAAGTCAACAGGTTTTTAAAACCCTTATTAGCATTGGGTTTAATTGCAGCCATATCTTCCTGCAATAGCAACTCTTCAACAAAAAATGATGTACCTGCTAACACAGCAGACACAACTTCCTCATCTTCATCTGTGGCACCCACACCACCCGCGGCACCAGAATTTCAGCCATTTACTGTAGCTGAAATAACACATACCGTTAAAGACTATGCCAAGTGGCGGCCCATTTTTGATGCCGATTCTAACAATCGTAAAGCCAATGGACTCGAAACCATAGTAGTTGGAAGGGAAATAGATCATCCCAATAACATAATGACGGCATATACTGTAAGTGATATGCAAAAAGCAAAGGATTTTGGAAACAGCCCAAGCCTGAAAGAGAAGATGAAGGCTGCAGGCGTAATTTCTAAACCTGATTTAGAATTTTTTAAAGTAATCAGGTTCAACCCCAATTCACATGAAAAGCAATGGGTAGTAATTACCCACAAAGTAAAAGACTTCGATGCCTGGCTAAAAGTATTTGATGCAGAAGGTTCGGCAAAAAGGGCCAGTGATGGATTGGTAGATGTGGTATTGGCCCGTGGCGTTGAAGATTCTAATTTGGTACATATTGTTTTTGATATTACCGATATGGCCAAAGCCAAAGCATCAATGAATTCAGCCGATAAGAAAAAATTAATGATGAGCGCCGGAGTAGAAGGTACTCCCAAAATTGAATATTTTAATACAGCAGAATAAATTAAAAGTGAAGCCTGCCATCACTTTAAAAAACGGGCCTTCCTGCAAAGGCTTTCTTGCAGGGGCGATTCCGAAAAGCCTTACGAGTAAGAAAAATTAAAATTTAAAAAAATGACAAAGTATTTAATCAAAGCATCCTACAACTCAGAAGGAGTAAAAGGATTACTTAAATCAGGTGGTACAAGTAGAAAACGTGCTATTGACAAGATGGTAAAGGATCTGGGCGGGAAACTGGAAGTATTTTATTATGCTTTCGGCGATCACGATGTATATGCAATATGTTCTTTGCCTGATACAGCAACGGCAGCAGCTATTGTATTAACTATTAATGCGTCAGGGTTAGTATCTATTTCAACTACAGTTTTAGTGGACCCCGAAGAAATTGATAAGGCAAAAGACATTTCTGTTACCTATCGTACTCCTGGAAAATAAGTGAAGCCCAGCCATCACTCTAAAAACGGGCCTGACACGCACAGGCATTTTTATGCGGGGCGTTTCCGACTATCCTGCCGGTAGGAAGGAAAGCCTTATTAAGAAAAATTAAAATTAAGAAAAATGAAAAAGATTATCGTAACAGCCGCTTTATTCCTTTTTGGAATAACCGCGTTTTGCCAACAGGAAGAAAATGGCACAATCTACATCAAGCATCCATACATTGATGTGGTAAACAATTCCACTAAAGCCTACGAAGCACAAGATTGGTCAGCCCTAAACACCATTTACTCAGACACTGCAAAGTGGTGGATATCGGGGATGGAGAAATTTATACCCATTGCAGATGCGATGAAAAGTTGGCAAGGCGATTTTGAAAAATTCGATGACATTAAACAGGTTCCCATGGGCTACCCGGATTACCTCCACTACAAAAAAGGGGATGCGAAAATAGTGCAGTCATGGTGGACATGGTCAGGCAAGTCAAAGAAAACCGGTGAAGTTATTAAAGTACCTATGGTGATGTTCGATGAATTTAATAATGATGGCAAAATAGTAAGGGAATATATTTATGGAGATTTTTCAAAAGCAACAAAGGAAGAGGGAATGTAAAAATTATTAATATTTCAGGGTTTCCAAGCTTTCGAAAGGTTGGAAACCCTTGCGCCACGGTCCTTGTCTTCACGAAACGGCTAAAAAATATTAAAAGGTTCATGAGGACCCCGTACTGATGGTGCAGGCAACAAATCACAGTAAAAAAAATTAATTAACTAAAAAAAACGGAGCAGCTGAAAACCGAATAGAGTAGGCAATAACAAATTAAATTATAAAACAATGACAACAGTAGTAGGACGCCACAAAGTAGGCGACTTTGACACATGGCTAAAAGGGCATCAGGACAGGGTAGAAGCATTCGCACCCTCAGTTTCCAGTTTTAAAACCTTTCAGGATACCGATGATCCCAATTCGATTGTGTTGGTACTTGAGGTTACTGATATGAAAAAGTTCAAAGCGATGTTAGAAGATCCAGACAGCATTGAGACACAGAAAAAACATACCGTCTTAAGGCCGATTACCGTATCAATGCCGGTAGATGTGTAACCAGCATTTTTACGTTCAGCCCGGGTTTGGGTTTTCTGGAAACATAAGTTTATAAATTTTCAAAAATTCCCGGAGGCCCAAACCAAAGCTGAAAAATCAACACAAAAACGGAGTAGCCGAAAACCAAATAGAGTAGGCAATAAAACAAAAAGATATGAATAAAATTGATATGGGTGAACCTCTATACGAGTACAACCTCAAAATTACCGGTCTGACAGAATATGGAGTAAGTCTCCAGGAATTGGCATCAGGAAAAATTCCTCCGCCACCGGAAGGCGCCAGGTTTGATGTAGCATTTGCCGGCGAAGCAAATGGTTCAAAACTTAGTGGTAAGGTATCCGGCGTTGACTATTTACACATCAGGGCAGATGGACGTTTCCAACTTGACATTCATGCCGAAATAACCACGAAAGATGGACAGAAAATTTCACTTAAAGCCGATGGTGTAGCCATTCCACGAAAAGATAGCAGCATCTCCGACCTCAGGGAAAATGTAACGCTGTTCACCTCTTCAAAGGATTATGCATGGGTCAATACAATACAAGTGTGGGGTGTTGGAACGGTTGATTTATCGAATCAAAGTGTTTATATAGCAGGTTATTCAATTTAGAATCGAAATAAAGATTTTATTTCACAACATATTTTTCTTTAACCAAAAACTCAAAACATGAAAAAAATATTTTTTGCCGTTGGCATTACATTTATGGTAATCGGCTGTAATCAAACTGAAAAGACGGATAATACCGCTTCTTCAAAAAACGCTGAAATGCAAGCGCTCTATGAGCAGAATCTCTCAACGCTGAAAACGTTTATTGCTGATTTCGAAAAAGAAGATCTTGACGGCCAGGCGGCGCTTATAGCCGATAGTGCCAGGTGGAGTTCTCCGGCTTATGGAGATACTGTCCATACCAAAAAGCATTGGCTGGAAGCTCAAAAGTATTACATGGACAATTGGAGCAATCTTCATTTATCCAATGCACAGTTTTTACCCGGGATTGATTCTGCTACTCATGAATTTGATGGAAGTGTACGGTATTATGGATTTTGGGGTGGTGTTCACTCATCAGGCTTTACCGGGCAGGTAAAATTTTATGGAACCTACGATTTCAATAAAGACCATAAAATCATTTCAGGAAATGATTTTTTTGACGTGGGTGGAATGATGAATGCAATAAATTCTAAAGGCAAATAATACCGGTAATAAGATTTTGTCAATACACTTAATTCAGCAAAGTTTTGTAAAGGCCAGAGTAAATTATAAAATTTTTAAAAAAACAAACCCGGTTAAAACCAATTAAAAACAAACATCATGCAAACTGTAGGGATCATAGGCGGCTCAGGATTTATCGGCAGCTACATCACGAAAATATTCCTGGAAGAGAACTTTAAAGTAAAAGTTTCTTCGACCAATATCAATAATAAAAGCAAATACGAACATTTGTTTTCTCTTAATAATGCAGATACTAATCTGGAGATTTGTGCTCTCGATGTACTGGATAAAGAATCATTAAAGAACTTTGTGCAGGGCTGCGATATCATTGTTAATGGAGGAAGCACCTTTAAAATGATTGTAAAAGATCCCCAATCCGAATTGATTGATCCCACGCTGCAGGGAATCCGAAATTTTCTGGAGGTAATTTCAAAATCAACACAACTAAAAAAAGTAGTGATCATCGCCTCAGTAGCTGAATGGAATACCTCCTTTCCTTTAGTCCCCATCACCTACCCCGCTAATCATATTTATAAAGAAGATGATAATATATACATGAGTGACCATGATTACCTCTATGAGCAGTCAAATTTTTTGGCCGATCAGGAAATAAGAAAATTTATTTCAGCAAATCCAAATCTTTCGTTTGAATTAAATTCCATTTCCACTACTTGGGTTATTGGAAGCCCTCTTTCAGAAAGGCCGGATTCCACCTATATGGGTATGCAATATTTAATCAAACATAAAATCCTGACTAATTCTTTTATGGAACAATTGTTTGTCACTGACACCATGTTTTCAATGACAGATGTAAGGGATGTGGCCGAAGCTATTTACCAGGCGGCAACTACAAAAGGTATTCATGGAAAAAATTATTTAATCGCCAATGAAAGCTATAGAGTTTCAGATATTTCGCTGATGCTGAATAACAAACCACCTCTAAACGAACCGGCTATAGATTATGACAGCTCTTTGGCAAAGAAAGACTTAGGTATTGCATTTATCGCGGCAAAGGAAACTTTGAATCATTGTGTGTAGGATGACTAAAACTGCAAAATAAAAAACAGGCGTTTTTGCCTGCCTGCCGGTAGGCAGATTGGTTTACTGATAAAAATTAAATAGTTCCTGATGACACCCTATTGACAAAGCAGTCATGAACCACGAAAAAAACATTTAATAAAAAATTTATTATTCACAATTTAAAAACAAAACATCATGAAAATTCTAAAAAATCTCATCTGTTTCCTGTTATTATTACCAATGGTAACAACAGCACAGGACAACAAAGGCTTACTATTGAACATTACAGAAATTACTGTAAAGCCCGGACACAATGCTCAATTTACTGAAGGGGTAAAACTTTGGAAAGAATGTTATTTAAAGAATAATGGAACCGACCATTGGAATATATGGCATCGGGTACAGGGCAAAGGAAATGTATATGTTCTTACCGGTACTATGGCTAAATGGGCTGAAATGGATAAAAAAGACCCTGCCAGTGATGCATGCCGCATAACGGTACTCAACTTTATAATGCCAAATGTAGAAAGTGTTGAGTACAACATAGCGCAAAACATGCCCGAATTCAGCAGGCCATTATTGGATAGTACCAAGCTCATTTGGGTTACCTCGTTTAAGATTAAAAATTCAACAGATTTTACCGATGTCGTTAAAGGCATCTCATCGGCAATAAAAACCACCGAAGGAAACAATCGTGGGTATTGGTATCGTGTTATGGGTGGCGCACCTGAAGCTCCTGATTATTTTATAACTGAACCATTCAAGGGTTATGCCGATTTAGATAAGGATGAGGAGAGCATCTGGAAAGTATATGAAAAAGTAAATGGCAAAAAAGCGGCTGATGCGCTGAAGGCGAAGGCTACAGGTGCAATAGATAAAATGTGGTCATACATTTATACCTTAGACAAAGACCTTTCCAATTAACAATCTTCTGAATCTAAAAAATTCTGTCACGGTTCGTGTCTTCATGAAATACAAGGTGTATAATTTACAAATGGTTTGTGAAGACACAAATCACATGACAGGAGATTTGGCTAAAGCCAATAAGAAGATGAATATTATTTTCCTCCAGCTAAAGCAGGAGGCAACTCAAAAGCAGGAGGCAATTAATGAATGCAATTCAAACTGACAACAATTCATTTATTCTCTGCCGTGGCTCGTGAAAACACGAATCAAGATGAAGAGCGCAGAGTTTGAAGGAGCGCCAAAGTTTAATGTAAACAACTATTGAAAAAATTATTTTTTAACCATAAACCTTTAATAAAAATGACAAACAAAGAATTTTTTATGCAAACCTGGGAGGCAGAAATGCAAAAAACTTTAAACGCAGTAAATGCCTTGCCTAAAGACATGGACAAGCTCAATTACCGATGCAATGAAAAATCCCGGAGCGCTGCAGAGTTGATCGGCCACATGCTACCCCATGCCGAATCAATTTGCGATGCTACAAGCAGTTTTATCGCAGATGAAAAAACTGAGAGAAAGTTTTCAAGTATAGAAGAGGCAGCTCAATATTTCGAAAAAAATGCAAAGCAATTATTGGAAAATTTAAAGGGCATAGACGAAAAAGCCTGGGAAGAACAAATAGTGGAATATCAATTTAATGGCAACAAGATATTTGCCTACCCAATGAGTGCGGTGTTTTGGACGGTGATGTTAGACATTATTCATCATCGCGGGCAACTGAGCACCTATTACAGGAACATGGGCGTTAGAAATCCGAACATTTATGGCCCAACCGCAGAGGATATGGAAGAAATGATGGTGGCACATAATTA
>DASSHD010000562.1:0-2435 GCA_035693085.1 Hanamia sp.
CAAAGTTTTGCAAGACTATTTAAAGATAATCGAAGGCACAAATGACACAATCAATAATGGGTTACAAATTGTTGGTAAAGAACAATTAGTCGATGAATTTACTATTTCTGAAAGTGAATGGAATAAATTGACTAAACAAGAGAGAACAAAATTTTCAGAGAAATTCAAAATTAAATACACGAGAAAAACCCCAAGCAGCACTTATGGAACTCCATTAATATTTCCAAAAAATTTGGTAAATTTTTCTGTCACAGAGGCGAATACTTATTTAGGGAATATTTCTAATTTCCAAAGAACAAGAAATCAAAGAATTTATTCAGAGCCTAAAATCATAATAAATAGGACAGGGAAACAACTAAAAGCTGCTTATATCAAAGAAAGACTTTATTATAATTTTGATATTTACTCTATTTTTCTTAAAGAAAGTAGGCTAAACTATTTCATAACAGCACTTATTAATTCATATCTTTTAAATTATTTTGTTGATTTGGTGTATAGAAAGAGAGCAGACGGCTCTTTTCCTAAAATTGGTTATGATGCTATTAAAAATATTCCAATACCCAATGAATTAGACGATGATTTAATAAAGCAAATTTCTAAAATTGGAAAAGACTTAACAGAGGCCAAATATAAATATAGTGATGGTATTGCTCATCAGTTAAACGAGTTGATATTTGATTTGTATGATTTGTCTTATATAGAAAAACAAAGAATCAGGGATTATTTTAGGCCAAAAACAAGGGCTACTAACACAAAAAATGAATTAGAAAATTATAAATCTACGTTAACAGATACACTTAGTATGTATTTCAAGAATGAGGTTGATGTAGAATTCAGTGATACTAATTTTAACTTGATTGTTGCAAAAATTTCCCTCAATAAAAATAAATCCGTAACACCAGGAGCTCGAAAAACCAAATACGGCATTCTAAATGAAATATTTGAACAAAATTCTCAAGAAAACTTTTTAGCGTCTCAGGAAAAAATCTACGGCAGAGATTGCGTTTACATTATTCACAAAGATGAAAACACAAGTTGGAGTGAAACCAAAGCCTTTGAAGATGGACAAGATATTTTAAAGCATATTCGATGATAGAAAGAGAATATATAAAAATTAAAAAGCCCGTTCCATTACCAGACTATACTTTTTTATTGAGAGATTTAAGTGATGAGTTTTGGCAGGGTTGGGTTTTTTATTATCTTTTAATGTTCTATAAAAACTATGACACGAGTGAATTAAGAAACAGAATACAGAAAGAACAACATAAAAAATTTCCAAGAGTTGAAAGAGAAATCGCAAAATATCTTAGGGTGTATTTAAACAACAATCGCGAATTTAATTTGAACTTTAATGCATTTGGAGAAAATACCAACGATGAAGAAAAGGAAGGAAATTATGATATTACGATTCATAACACATATTGGAGCAGTGATTTTCATTTTGAATGTAAAAATTTAACCCCAAAAGCCAATTTGATTAATGAGTATGTTTATGTAAGTTCCAAAAAAGATGGTGGTATCTATCGTTATTTTAATGGTAAGTATGCACAAAGTCAGAATTTTGGTGGAATGTTAGGATTTGTTTTAGAAGGAGATATTCATGTCATAAAAGATAAGATTATTGAGAAGATGAAAGTTCCTTTTGATATTTCTTCAGAAGGGGATTTATTAGAAACAGAGTTGAATTCGATAGAGAATAATGACTTTACATTCAATAGTATTCATAATAGGTTAGGTCAGAATTTTAAGCTTCATCATTTGTTGTTTAAGCTTCTTTGATCATTCCTGATTTTATTATTAAAATTATAAGAATCAAATTAGATAACTACAACTAAAAAAATTATGTTGTTATAGAGAGTATCACTGCCATGCATAAACGAATATTCATTAAATCCCTTTATTTCTTCGTTTATTGCAACCCAAAGGTGCATAAAGTTGATGCACAAACGCATTTACTCAACCTGCAAAAAATGGAAATATAAATGGGCTTTATTTCTCCGTTTACTGTAATCAACTCTTTGCCAACTTTTCACCAATAATTTTTAGTAAATCCTGGTTTTGAGCATGTAAATATTCGATCTCATTTTTAAGTGCAGTAATTTCACTTTCTTTATTAGCGATGGTTTGTATTTGAACGTAACCATTTGCATTAGTGTTGCCGGAAATTGATTTCTCTTTGAAAGTTATTATTGCTGATGCGATTTGTTTACACCTATAGATTTCGATATTTATTTTTCGGGTCCCGCATTTGATGAAAAATACCGGCTATGATAATAAACTTTTTATTTTCATCAATTAGGTGTAAATTCTGATTATGTTGACCCACCTTCTGGGATGTTGACCCACCCCTGTTTTTTGGCAATAAATGAAAGAGCTGAATGAGGATTTAAAAATACTATTGTTTATTGATAAGTTATTGTTTTTTTTCTTCTTAG
>DASSHD010000563.1:0-10605 GCA_035693085.1 Hanamia sp.
CATATCCCATAAAAAAACGTTGCATGGGAGTTAGACCCCAGAGCGTTTCATTCTTCTTATATGCATCAGATTTTTTAAACGCAGTAATTCCTATTTCCAGTCCACCAAGATCTGCAATATTTTCTCCCTGTGTAGCCCTGCCGTTGATGTGTACTCCAGGCAAAGGTTCGTATTCATCAAATTGTTTTATTATTACTGCAGCTCTTTTTGCAAATTCGGCAGAATCATTTTTTGTCCACCAATTGTGCAAATTTCCTTTGGCATCATATAATCTTCCCTGGTCATCGAAACCGTGTGTAATTTCATGGCCAATGTAACTCGCGCCTACATAGCCATACATTGTGGCGTCATCCAGATCTTTATCTGCATAACCAGGCACGATAAATGCCGCAGCAGGAAAAACTATTTCATTATTGCTGGGGTCATAATAAGCATTATAAGTTTGTGGATACATTGTCCATTCATCCCTGTCAACTGGTTTGCCCAGTTTATTCATTTCAAAATTATGCCACCAGGTTCTTGCATTGATAAGGTTTTGAACATAGCTTTCTTTGCCAATATCCATTGCAGAAAAATCTTTCCATTTATCCGGGTAACCTATTTTCTTTTTAATAGCTTCTAATTTAATGATAGCTTTTTGTTTAGTGCTATCGCTCATCCACGTTAAATTCTGCATTCTCTCTTTATAAGCAGAACGAATTTCTTCAGCCATTTTCTCATAGCGTTTTTTGGAGGTGGAATCAAAATATTTTTTTACGTAAAGTTGACCAAGAAGTTCGCCCATTGCGCCTTGTTCTGATTGAATTACTCTTTTCCATCTTGCCTTTCTTTCTTTGGCACCACTAAATAGTTTACCAAAATTAAATGCTTCAACTCCATATTTTTCAGGCAATGCATTTGAAAAAGAATTGACTAACCGATAGGTTAAATAATCTTTCCAATCGTTGATAGAACTTGATTTTAATATACCATCCAATGCTTTAAAAAATTCAGGCTGGCCTACAATTACAGAATCTATCTTAGCAACGCCAACATTTGTTAAGTATTTCTCCCAGTTTATGGAAGAGGATAATTTTTTAAGATCAGTAATTGCAGTTTTATGATAATTGGAATAGGGGTCTCTCAAATCGGCAAGTGTACGTGATACCTTTGCCAGCTTAGTTTCCAGAGTTAGAATATTTGTAGCGGCTTTAGATGCAGATATAGAATCATGTCCCTGAAATTCCAGGAGTTTTGTAATATGATTAACGTAAGCTTTGCGAATATTTGTTGTGGAAGAGTCTGTTTTAAAATAATAATCGCGTTCCGGAAGACCTATTCCTCCCTGCCACAATTTAAAAGACATTTCATCACTTTTTTTATCATCCTGGCCTACCTCGTCATCAAACAAAGCACCAACACCAATTTTATCAAGATCAGCAATTGTATTGATAAACGAGGGAACATCTGTAATTGAATTTATTTTATCAAAATATGGTTGAAGATATTTTGTTCCCTGCTTTTCAATAGTAGCGCTATCCATTGCAACAGTCCAGAAATCTCCGATCTTTTGAGAGGCTGAACCTTTTGCTCCGCCTTCTTTTGCCGCAGATTCACATATATCCCGAAGACGTTGTTGATTTTCATTATATACAATGTTGCCGATTCCCCATGAGCTTTCGTCTGCGGGAATAGGATTGTCTTTTATCCACTTTCCATTGGCATAATCAAAAAAATCAGCAGCAGGGTTAACAGTAGTGTCAATATCTGCGGCAAATACATCTTTAGGTGTTTCTGTCGTTTTTGTTTTACAGGAAAGAATGCTTAAACAAATAAGAAGGTAAAAAATTATTTTTTTCATTTTTTAAAATTAAGAGCGTAAATGTAAGACAGGAATCCTTCATTGCAAGTTTCCTTATTCGCAAGAATAATGATTCCAGTTGTACCTTATAATCTTTCCAGCACAATTTTTTATTCATTCAAAAAAAATATCCATATTCAAATCATTTTGCACGAGCGACGTAGAATATTGATTTTTGTTAAGTCCAAAGGTGGTTATCATTGTTAAGAAAACTGCTTTGCGTGTTTGCGTTTCTTCTCTAAAGACGCCAATTTTATTTCTTAAAATTTCCGCGTATTTTTTATCTATTGTAAATGAATTGATAGAGAATTTCATTTCACAAAGATTAATCACCTGGTCTTTTCTGTCAATTAAAAGATCAATTTGTGCTCCCGTTTTTGAATTTCTGTTTACCCATGAGGATGAAGTAGTTTGAACACCACTAATGCCAAGCGCTTTTTTAATTTCTTTGATATGAGCAAAACATACCTGTTCAAATGCATATCCGCTCCATGCCCTTTGTTCAGGGCTGTTTAATCCATTGATCCAAATGTTTTCATCAAAGGCACTCGCATTTTTTATGAATTTGAGATAAAAAAGTGAATAAAAGTCTGCCAACTGATACAGGCTGTTTTTTTCTTTTTTTTCAAAGGGAGAATACTTTCTGATAAAATTGCTTTCCTCCAGATCTTTCAAAATCCGGGTGGTACTTCCACCGCTTGTCAGTTTAGCCCCTTTGATAATTTCTTCTCTTGTCAGACCTTTTGTTTTTTTACTTAAAATTTCAATGATGGAAATATGCTTTTCCGCATTATTGAATAATGACTTGTACAGATTATTAAACTCTGTGCGCAATATTCCTTCCGGCCCAAAGCACATTCCGTTTATATTCTGGGCAGCGCTGCGCCAGGCGTCCACCTGGTCAAGATAAAATGGAATTCCCCCCATTGTCATATACAATTGTATCAATTGGTATTTGTCGAATACAGCCGACTTACTTTTAAAAAATTCCTCACATTCTTTTAAGGAGAATGGCTCCAATTTAATACGGTGAGTTATTCTGTTGTGTAAACCTCCTTTATTATTAATGAGTTTATTTATCATCCACGAAGCGGCAGATCCGCATACTATCAATAGTATATCGTTTCTGGCGGCCGCCCATGAATTCCAGAAATGCTCAAGCGCCGGTATGAAATTCGATTGTGCAGTGTCTAACCAGGGAAGTTCATCCAGGAACACTACTGTTTGGTTTTGTTTTTTGGCTTCCAGTATTTCGGTAAGTTGTTGAAATGCCGTTAACCAGTTATCAGCGATTTCTTTTCCCGTTGATAATGGATCGTACTTGTTGAGCGCTGCATGAAAATTAGCCAATTGTTGTTGCATATTTACATTGGCCATGCCGGTAATAGAAAAATCGAATTGATTATTAAAGGCCTGACGTATTAAAAAAGTTTTTCCTACTCTTCTCCTTCCATATATGGCCAGGAAGGAAGATTTTCCAGATTCCTTTAATTGGTTCAATAACGATTGTTCTTTTTTGCGACCGATAAGTTTATTCATTCTATCTTCAATTTGGCCATAAATATACTTAAACCGTTAGTTATGGCCAAATTGAATTGTCAATTTAGCCATAATTAATAAAAACATACACTTATGGCGAAGTTGCTAACCCCTCTTTATGATTCCAAATTTACCGCTACATGTCACGAGAGGCGTAACTTATTATATTTTTTAAACCACTTTTGATTGCCAGAAACCTATTTTTGCCAAATAAACAAATTATGACTTCGCAACGTTACGACCGCCTTACTTCTGTTCTCAATCATCGTCAGCCGGACCTTACTGTGGTACTCGAAAACGTTTTTGATCCGCACAATGTTTCTGCGGTGATGCGTACCTGTGATGCTGTGGGGATACAGGATGTTTATATTTTGAACGATCGTATTCCGCCACATAAAAAATGGGGCTATAGAAGTTCATCAACGGCTGCCGAGTGGTTGACTGTTCATCAATTTACAAATGCCGAAGCGTGTTTTAAAGAAATCAGGAAAAAATATCAGAAAATTTATACTTCTCATCTCAATGAAAATTCTGCTGATGTTTATGAAATGGGTCTTACCCAATCTATTGCATTGGTTTTTGGGAATGAAACTTTTGGTGTGAGTGATAAGATCAGAAAATATAGTGATGGCGATTTTGTTATTCCACAGGTAGGCATTATTAAATCACTTAATATTTCTGTTGCTTGTGCAGTTACTTTATATGAAGCATTCAGGCAGAAAAATGAAAAAGGCCATTATAATAAACCACGTTTGCCAAATCAGGATATGCTGGGTCTGAAAGAAAAATGGGGAATTATTGAGGAATAAAAACTCTTTATAGAGATAAAAGCAAATACAGTAAACCCACAAATAATAAAGATTCCCGTTTTTTGATACACCTTCAATATGAAATGGATGGCAGACCTCACAGATTTTAAAAACCTGTGAGGCCTCTAAAACAAAATGAAAAAAACCGTTTACCCGCAAATGAAATACAGGCTTTGAAAAGTAAATGTAAAATAGTAAATGCGTGACCGGACGGCGTGAATCCATGAATAGTGAACGGTCAATTTTTCAAAAAATTTTTTCGCCGCCGTTCCTATTTGTATTACCATTTTTTATAGTAACAAAATCAGGATATGAAATTTTGGCTGATTTTTCTTCCGGAAAACCTGACATGTAATTCAATTTTCTGACAACAAATCTGCTAAAAAAAATTGGTACAATTATTCGCGTACATTTGCAATCCAAATAAATAAATTAAAAAAATTTAACAATTATGGCAAAAGAAACTTTTGAACTCTTTGATGACAGAGTTCTGGTGAAGCCCAATGCGGCTGAAGAAAAATCCGCGGGTGGAATAATTATTCCCGATACTGCGAAAGAAAAACCCCAAAAAGGCAAGGTAATTGCTGTTGGCAAAGGAAAATACGCTGAACAAACCGGCAATTTAATTCCTATGCAGTTAAAAGCCGGTGATACCGTAATGTACGGAAAATATGGCGGCACGGAAATCACCATTAATGGTGAAGATTACCTTATTATGCGCGCTTCAGATATTTTAATGAAAATCAGTTAATTCATCTTTTTAAACCTTTAATAAATAATAAAATGGCAAAACAAATATTTTTTGAAATAGAAGCCCGTAATAAAATGAAGAAGGGCGTAGATACTCTCGCCAATGCGGTGAAAGTAACACTAGGGCCAAAAGGCAGAAATGTAGTTATTGAAAAAAAATTTGGCGCACCCCAGATAACCAAAGATGGCGTAACGGTAGCTAAAGAAATAGAACTGGAAGACCCAATTGAAAATATGGGCGCACAGATGGTAAAAGAAGTTGCTTCCAAAACTGCTGACATTGCAGGAGATGGTACTACAACTGCTACAGTGCTTGCACAATCAGTTATCAGCGAAGGTTTGCGCAACGTAGCTGCCGGCGCAAATCCTATGGATTTGAAACGAGGTATTGACAAAGCGGTAACTGCCGTAGTTGAACATCTGAAAAAACAATCTGTAACTGTAGGGAACAATAATGATAAAATACAACAGGTAGCTTCTATCTCTGCTAATAATGATGAATCAATTGGAAAATTGATTGCAGAGGCAATGACCAAAGTAGGTAAAGAAGGTGTGATAACCGTGGAAGAAGCAAAAGGTACTGACACTACTGTAGAAGTGGTAGAAGGTATGCAATTTGACAGAGGTTATGTTTCTCCTTACTTTGTTACCAACAGCGAAAAAATGCAGGCTGACCTGGAAAATCCTTACATACTTATTTATGATAAGAAAATATCTACAATGAAAGATATTCTTCATATTCTTGAGAAAGTAGCCCAGAGTGGCCGTCCGTTATTAATTATTTCTGAAGACCTCGAAGGAGAAGCATTGGCAACATTGGTTGTAAATAAATTGCGCGGCACCTTGAAAGTTGCTGCTGTAAAAGCTCCGGGCTTTGGTGATCGCAGAAAAGAAATGCTCCAGGATCTGGCTGTTCTTACAAAAGGAACTGTGATAAGTGAAGATCAGGGCTACAAATTAGAAGGTGTGGAACTTACATCACTTGGACAGGCAACTGCTATTTCTATTGATAAAGACAATACCACCATCGTTGGCGGTAAAGGCGATAAAAAAGATATCACTGCAAGAGTAAACCAGATAAAAGCCCAGATAGAAAGCACTACATCAGATTATGATAAAGAAAAATTACAGGAGCGCCTTGCTAAATTGAGCGGAGGTGTGGCTGTTTTGTATGTAGGCGCTGCAACAGAAGTAGAAATGAAAGAAAAGAAAGATCGTGTGGATGATGCACTTCATGCTACAAGAGCTGCCGTAGAAGAAGGAATTGTTCCTGGCGGTGGCGTTGCTTATGTACGTGCCATTGAAAACCTTGAAAAATTAAAAGGTATCAATGATGATGAAACTACCGGTATCCAGATTGTAAGACGTGCTCTCGAAGAACCGCTTCGCCAGATAGTGATAAACAGTGGCATTGAAGGAAGCATCGTGGTTCAAAAGATTAAAGAAGGTAAAAAAGATTTTGGCTTTAATGCCCGCACAGAAGTTTACGAAAATCTGATGACTGCCGGTGTAATAGATCCTACAAAAGTTACCCGCATCGCATTGGAAAATGCAGCTTCTATTGCAGGAATGTTATTAACTACCGAATGTGTAATTTCTGATAAACCTGAAAAAGACAAACCTGGGATGCCTCCAATGGGTGGCGGAATGGGCGGTGGAATGGGTGATATGGGATATTAATAAATCTTACCGTTCCGGTCTCATTTATTATGTAACAGTCTATTTCCTCACTCTAAGATTAGGAAGAAATTTTAAAACTAAAAATCCCTTTGCAGAAATGCGAAGGGATTTTTGTATGGTAAATAACATACTTAAACGTTATCGAAGATTGTTTGTTGGAAATTACCGGGTGCATTCCAATTTTCGCAGGCTGGTTGATGACATCAACCGGGGCAGACCGCCGTGAACGATGTCCCACTGTAGGTTCGGCATATATCACGCCTTAACAAAAGTAAAATATGAACTGAACGTAAGGCTCTCTATTAGTATAGTAATTGTAGTTGAGCAACGAATTGAAACCCGTCATTTACTTACCAAATCAAAAAAGTAATACGTCTGTATTAACAACAGCTCAAAACAGTTACTATAAAATCATACAAATAAAAAGATGTGCTGAATCATCAGAAGGCCTCAAAAAAATCCACGATACCTTAAAACATCAAAAGCCCGAACCCTTTAAGCAAATTAAATTTGTAGTACACAAACTGTCACCAAAAAAATCTGGAGCTACCGATATTGCTCAATTTAAATCTGATTAGCTGCAATGTGGGCCAAGTTGTCATTCACTGGTCAGATAGATACGAGGGGACTGGTAAAAAAGAAGATTTTTAAAACTTAGTTTTCTTTGTTGACTCTCCAGGAGCTTTCATGATTTATCCTTTTTGCTTCAGAGCCTAATGGGATATGGGCAACTTCCAATACTGAATTATCTAATGCAACAATTTCCTTTAAAGAAACTAATTTAAAATCATTATCAGAAAGGTTCTCTTCTGGCCCGGAGAATTGCCAGGAATCATCACTAAAATGAAATACGAACAAAATTGGAGATTTTTTCTCTAAGACAAATCTTGTTGTAAAGACTGCTGTATCATAACTTTCCTTAAAGTTTTTCACCATTCTTCTTTACATTTGTATCTTATTGTCAAAAAAATACATTATTTCAAATTAATTAGTTTACAATTGTTGCCTTTAAAACGAAAAAAGTTATCCCAAAAACCAGCCGCTGAAACTGAATCCCTTCTGGTTACCAGCGGTGGTTGGGGTACCTTACTTTTATTATAGCAATCTTAATGTTTCAGAAGTAGAAGTTTATTTTTCCATTAAGACTAATTTTATAGTCAAAGCCAAGCAATTTTTAGTGATTGCATTTAGCATCTTCTTGATTCTCTTCAAACATCTGCCGTAGCAACGACCTATATACCAAGTAGTTTAAAAAGCAATTAATAGGTAATCTGCTTACAAAGAAGTTGGAATTGTAGTAGAAGTTGGAAAAGTATCATTATTCTTATTACTTTTACCAGTTTTTATCGAATCAAACCTTACGATAATATTTTTCTTAACAAGTAATTGTTTTTTACTGGGATTTAAAAGAGTTAGAGTCATAGTTTCTTTTTTTGAGGTTAATAATTAACTACAAAATTTGTGTTTATTAACTCAACCTGAAAATCTTTTCGACACTTGGCACTGAATACTCGATACCTGGTACGAATTTGGCGATACTTGGACTTTTAATATCACAAATAAAATGGAGGGAAACTAAAAACTATTCGCTTTTTTTAATTTGCAAAGCAGTAAAGAATACATTTCTATGGCTTTTGGATATAGGTAATGATTTTCCATTGATCAATTCCAACATATTTCCGACTACAGCTTTTACCGCAGTTATTGATACGAGATATGAATTATGGATTCTTACAAATTGACTCAAAGGTAATTTTTCTTCTATAGACTTCATACTTGAATATGTGATCAAAATCTCTTTGGTAGTAGTAAATACTTTTAAATAATCCCGCAAAGATTCTATGTACAGGATGTTGTCATAGCCTATTTTGTTTAATTTGTTATTGGCTTTAATAAAGATATAATCTACAATTTCAGCATTTGAATTTAATAGAACATTCCTGTGCATTTCGATCTGCTGTTTGGCTTTGTTAATAGCTTTCAGGAATCTGTCAAAAGATACAGGTTTCAATAAATAATCAGCGACACCCAATTCAAAACTATTTACGGCAAATTGATCATGCGCGGTAACAAAGATAATTACCGGCGGAGAGGGAAGGGAGCGTACCAACTCCAAACCATTAATTTTTGGCATTTGAATATCACTAATTAATAAATCTATCTGATTGCCTTCGAGAATTTCCAATGCCTCAAATGCATCTTCACAAACGGCAATCACTTCCAGGAAATTAATTTCTTTTACAAAATTTTCCAGTATCTCGCGGCCTATCGGCTCATCATCTACAATTAGGCATTTAATGACAGGCATATTATTCAAGATTTATTTTCATCTCTACAAAAAAAGTTTTTCCTCGGTCTTCCATTTTTAGTTCATGCTTGTCAGGGTATAAGAGTTGCAATCTCTTTCTTACATTTGTCTGTCCGATACCACCAAATTCCTGCTGTGTATTTTTTTCTTCTTTATCATTTATTATAGAAAAATAAAAAAAATTACCGACAATAGAAATATTGATCTTTAAGAATCCCTCCTTCTTTGATTTCAGGCCATATTTGAAGCCGTTCTCAACAAAGATAAAGGTAAGCAATGGTGCAATCATTTGATTATCTATTTGCGAATCGTCAATATTACAAACAATATCCGTATTATTTTTATACCGCATTTTTTCCAGCATCACATAGTTTTTTAAATATTGAAGTTCTTTGGCAACCGGCACCTTCTCTGCATCAGATTCATACAGAGAATACCGCATCATTTCTGAAAGTTGGGTGATCACCCGTGGAGTTTCCTGATCATGCCGCAAGGCAAGGCCATATAAATTATTTAAAGTATTAAAGAGAAAATGAGGATTTAGTTGTGCTTTTAAAAAATTCTTTTCAAGGATTAATTTTTCCACTTCCAGGTTTACCGCTTTTCTTTCTAATTTGAACATTTTGGAATAAAAGCGATAAATATCAAAAACGATTTTAGTGAAAAAAAATGGCGAGATGGAATAAAACACCGGGACCAAACTAATAAGAATATTTCCGGGAGATATTAATTGAGCAAAATTCTCGCGCAGGTTGGAATCTATACCTTGCTTATAATATGGGTTATTCACAATAAAATGTTTTCCAATAAAAACCAGGCAATAATGATTGAGGATGATCCATATTACGATACAAATCATGAAGAAAAAAAAAGCTGAAATGACCCTGCTTTTAAATAAGGTAAGCGGCAACAAAACATAAAAAAAAAGGTAGAAAACGGTTGCATTACATATCAAACTTCTTGCTGCAAAAGCAAAAGTATTATCCAAAGGAAGAGTGGATTTAAAAAACAGGTTGATCTGGAGAAGGAAAGTGAATATCAGCCACATTAATAAGTGGCATACAATACGAACTTTTACTGTGTAATACTTTTCAAAATCAAAAGCAGCTACTCTTTCAAGAAAAGATTTTCTAACAATATCTTTTTTAATTGTATTCATGTGCAAAAGGCTAAACTTCCAAATCCACTATTGTTACTTTTTTCCGGTTATATTGCAATAACTGGTTATAATACTTATTGCAAAAAATATAACACATATACTCCATAAGTCTTTGTTCGGTATGAAACCACCTGTTAATACTCATGTGTATGTAGCTTGTCAAATTTTCCTCTGGCATTAAAATTTTTTGCAGGTTTGTATCTCTTTGATTAAATTCTTCCTCATAGTTATCAGAATGCAAGAAAGAGGGTAATAGATTTTTAAGTTCCCTGTATTTGAGATCTAACTGAAATTTTACCCCGGAATCAAATTCCGTACTAAATCTCTGACAATTCTTTAAACAAAAATCTGTTTTTTCCTGGAGAGACATTTTGAAAAGCGTCAACCACTTGTCTATATTTTTAATAGCAACCAGGAATCTGATCTGCTCATCTTCTACAAATTCCTCATGCAGTAAACAATTAAGATATAAAAGGCTGTCATGAAAAAAAATAATTTCACTCGTCAATATTCCCCTCTC
>DASSHD010000564.1:0-17232 GCA_035693085.1 Hanamia sp.
CGGTATGAGTTCTAAAATTTGTTTTATGATTGGCTTCTTGTTACTTTTATTGCGTGTAAATAGTCCCATATATTTATGAAGTTTTGTCACCTCAAAGGTAATATGGGCTATTTATCTTTTTTGACTTCCGGATGGTAGTGAGAAATTGTTATAAAATTATTCTATTTCATGAAAAAAATTTGTTGATTAAAATATTTCAATTCATATTTGCATTCACAAATGAAAAATAATAACACATACAATAGCTGGTGGCACACAACCTGAAGATTGTGCCGAATTGCTATTATTTGTGAATTAAAATAAATATTACGCCCCGGCATAAAAGCCGGGGCTTTTTTATGTTATGAAAAAAATAGAACTATCCACCACATCTCACAAATTTCTGGCAGATGTTTATACCCCTGTTGGGATTTATCTACGTCTCCGGGATCGTTTTCGTGATACGGTTCTCCTTGAGAGCGCCGATTTTCACGCAGGAGAAAACAGTTACTCTTTCATTGGTATAAATGCCATTGCCGGGATTGAAATAAAAAATCTTGATGAGATTGAATATAAATTTCCATTAACGGAGCCAAAGAAGATTTCCATTAATAAATCATCAAAGGTAACAGATGAGATATGGAATTTTATGCAAAAATTCATCATTGCAGAACCGGCAACCATGCCTGTAAGCATGGCACAAGGCATGTTTGGATATACATGTTATGATGCTGTGCAGTTTTTTGAAAATATAAATTTCACATCCCACATCTCACATCCGACATCCGATATACCACTTATCCGTTATCGTTTGTATCAGTACGTTATCGCGATCAATCATTTTAAAAATGAGCTTTTTCTTTGTGAAAATCATATCAAGGGAATAGAGAGTGAAGTGGACATTATTGAAAGTATTATTAAAAGTAAAGATGTTCCTACCTTTCCTTTTAAGGTAATAAAAAATGAAACTTCGCCATTATCAGATGCAGAATATGTACAAATGGTAAAAAAAGGAATCGCGGGTTGTGAGCGAGGAGATGTTTTCCAGGTGGTATTGAGCAGAAAGTTTCAACAAAAATTTTCGGGTGACGAATTTAACGTGTATCGTTCCTTGCGAAATATTAATCCAAGCCCTTATCTTTTTTATTTTGATTATGGAGACTATCGTCTCTTTGGAAGCAGCCCTGAAGCGCAGTTGAAAGTAAAAAATAATATTGCAGCGCTACACCCGATTGCAGGCACTTTCAGAAGAACCGGCAATGATGATATTGACGAAGAGTCAGCGGAGAAATTATTAAAGGACAAAAAGGAAAATGCGGAACATGTGATGCTTGTTGATCTGGCACGTAATGATCTTAGCAGGAAATGCAGCAATGTAACTGTGAAAAAGTTTTGCCAGGTACAATATTTTTCTCACGTGATTCATTTGGTAAGCGAAGTAACGGGAGTTGTGAAAGAGAATACCAATCCGTTTGATTTGCTGGGATCTACTTTTCCCGCAGGTACATTAAGTGGCGCTCCCAAATATAAGGCCATGCAGTTAATTGATCAGTTTGAAAATAATTCAAGAGGATATTATGGAGGCTGTATTGGTTTTGTAGGATTCAACGGTGATATCAATCATGCGATTATGATCAGAACTTTTTTAAGCAAGGATAATCATTTGAATTACCGGGCCGGTGCAGGAATTGTGGCTGCGTCTAACCCTGACAGTGAGTTGCAGGAAGTAAATAATAAATTAAATGCCTTAACAGCGGCTATCAAATCAGCAGAAAATATTTAGAAGATGAAAATATTGATTTTTGATAATTACGATTCCTTTACTTACAACCTGGTGCATGTTGTAGAGAAAATCATTCATGGGAAAGTGGATGTGTTTCGCAACGATAAAATTTCTCTTGAAAAGGTAAATGAATATGATAAAGTGATTTTATCTCCCGGTCCGGGGCTTCCTTGTGAATCGGGATTACTATTACCATTGATAAAAGAATACGCTTCTTCAAAATCAATACTGGGCGTGTGCCTTGGGCAACAGGCAATTGCAGAAACCTTTGGTGGGCAATTAATAAATTTAAAAGAAGTATATCATGGTGTAGCCACCAGGGTAATGGTAAAAGAAAAAAGAACGCTTTCTAAAAATGATGTTTTTAAATCATTGCCGAATGAAATAGAAGCAGGAAGATACCATTCATGGATTGTTAGCAAAGAAAATTTTCCAGCAGATCTGGAAATTACTGCTGAAGATGAAAATGGATATATTATGGGACTCCGTCACAGAACATTTGACGTGCAAGGGGTACAATTTCATCCTGAAAGCGTATTAACTCCGTTAGGCGAAAAGATAATGCAGAACTGGTTGAGAGTGTGAAACAGGTTAGAAGTTTAGATGGTTTAGATTAGAGATGGTCGTTTAATTTATTAATCACAGTCATCAGTAAACGAAGTTTTAATAAAGATTTTGAATTATGAAAAAGATACTACAATATTTATTTGAGTATAAAACGCTTTCGCGCGAGGCAGCAAAAGAAGTTTTATTGAACATTTCCAAACAGCTTTATTCCGATCATGAGATTGCTTCTTTTACAACTGTTTTTTTGATGCGAAGCATTACTATTCCAGAGTTGCTTGGTTTTCGTGATGCTTTGCTGGAACTGTGTGTTCCGGTAAATCTGAATGGACATCATGTACTGGATATAGTAGGTACCGGGGGAGATGGAAAAAATACTTTTAATATTTCTACCCTTAGTTGTTTTATAGCTGCCGGAGCAGGACAGAAAGTAGCGAAGCATGGTAATTATGGCGCTACTTCTATTAGCGGTTCGAGCAATGTGATGGAGACTTTAGGTTATCGCTTTTCCAATGATAATAAAAAATTACTTCGCGAAGTAGAAGAAGCCAACATCTGCTTCATGCACGCACCTTTATTTCATCCGGCCTTGAAAGTAGTTGGCCCGATGAGAAAAAATCTTGGAATCCGTACTTTTTTTAATATGCTTGGGCCAATGGTAAATCCTGCATTGCCGGAGATTCAAATGATTGGAGTATATAACCTTGAAATGGGACGGATATATTCTTACCTCCTTCAGCAATCTGATGCAAAATTTATGATCATTCACAGCCTCGATGGATATGATGAGATTTCACTGACCGGCGAAACAAAGGTGATTACGAATGATGGAGAAAGAATATTAAGCGCTGAATATCTTGGAAAAAGAACTGTAAGCCCTTCGGATATTTATGGAGGTAATTCTACAGATGAAGCCGCTAAAATATTTTTAAATATTTTAAAAGGTGAAGGTAGTTGGGCGCAGAATGCTGTAGTGATGGCCAATACAGCTATGGCGCTTTTCGCAACAGGGGAATTTAAAGATTATGATGCTTGTTATGCAATGAGCGTGGAGAGCCTCGAAAGCGGAAGCGCTTATAATACATTTCAAAAATTAATCAGCCTTCAATAATGAATATACTGGATACCATTATCGAAAAAAAGAAAATCGAAGTTGAAGAAAAGAAGCGGACAAAACGTATTGCCGAATTGGAGGCGATGCCTTTTTATAAAAGAAAAACTTATTCTTTTAAAGAATTTTTATTGCAAAAAGATAAGACAGGGATCATCGCTGAATTCAAAAGAAGATCGCCTTCTAAAGGAATCATTAATAATACTTCTCTTATTGACGAGGTTACGAAAGAATATGTGAAATATAGCGCCAGTGCAATTTCTGTTCTTACAGATGAAGAATTTTTTAACGGTTCTCTAAATGATCTTGTAGAAGTAAGGGTTAATGAAATTCCTATTTTAAGAAAAGATTTCATCATTGATGAATACCAGGTAACAGAAACTAAAGCCTTTGGTGCAGATATTATTTTATTGATTGCTGCTTGTCTTTCTAAAGAAGAAGTAAAACGACTTTCTTCTTTTGCAAAAAAGATTGGTTTAAATGTGTTGCTCGAAATTCATAATGAATCTGAGTTAGATCATATCTGTGATGAGATAGATGTTGTAGGGATTAATAATCGTGATCTTAAAAGTTTCAAAGTAGATTTGGTCCATTCAATTGCTCTCGGCAAAAAGATTCCTTTAGGTAAAGTAAAAATTTCTGAAAGCGGTATTGACGATGTAAAGACAATCCGTTTTTTAAAACAAAACGGATTTAGTGGATTTTTGATAGGTGAAAAATTTATGAAAGAAAAAGATCCGGGAAGAGCGTTTCAGGATTTTGTAACGGAGCTTAATTTACAAATCCCCATTTAATACCAAATCTGAAAAGGTAACCCGGAGTAGGATAGAATGGCGCTGCAAAATTATTGTTCAAAAATGTAAGGCCTCCTGAAATTGTCGCGGTATTGAGATTTGCCATTTTTATAAACGCAGTAAAAGATTTTATTCTGAAATTAAAAAAGAGATTTAACTGTGGAAGATTGCTGATGGTAACACTATCCTGCGGAAAAAACTGACCCATAACAGGCGAATAATTATAAGCCTTGTATGGTGTGTTATATACCACATCAATACCGGTACTCAGGTTGAGGTTTTTAAAATAATTTCCTTCAAAAGCCAGTCTTTGCCTTGTATAAAACAAAGGGACTCTTATCGGGTTTTTGCCGGCTGTTTGTTGTACAATAAAATTACTGTACAAATTCAAATGCCCTGCCACTTTTAATTTTGTGGATGCGGTAAATTGGGTAATGTTCACTAATCCGTTAAATTGGTCTGTCTGATAAAAATTTTTGAAATAAGCATAATTGGTAATGGAAATATTCCGGGCCATCAAAGAAAAGTTTCGATTTTTTGCGGAGGCGGTTAAAACCGTTATATTTTCTTTTTGGGTAGATAAATTGTTATTGAAATTGAATGAGGAGTTTCCTTCATAAATATAAGAAGGGGAGCGGTTTACATTTTGAAAACTTACCTGTACATCGCCGAGTTTTTGATTCAGGGTTCGTGTAAGCGATGCATACACATTGAAATCTGCGGCATTAAGGCCTGTGGCGTAAAATTCACCATTGAGGGTTGCATCCCATTTTCGATTTCTTGTTTTATTCCGGTATTCGCCATGTAATGCCACATTATAAAAATTCTTTTTCCCGGAATAAAAAGATCCTGAAAAATTTTCTAATCGTAATCCGGCTTCAATGTATTGCCCCTGGTTTTTTGTTTCTGGAAATTGCCTGATCACAAAATCGTTTGAAATAAATTTCCACCGGTCTTTTACAGAAAAGTTCAGTCCATTGGTCGGGTTCAGTGTTGTATCGTAATTATTTTTGTAAAAGGCTGAATCAATCCTTGCATATCCCGGATCACTTAATGTATCCCTGTATTGGTAAGATGAAGTGGCATAAGTAATTGTGTGCTGAAAACGTAATTTGGGATAAAACAGGTATTCTGTAGTGCTGTCATTGATAATGATGGAATCTTTTTTTCCAAGATCATAACTCTGTCTGAAAAAAGCGGTGAAGTTGTTATACCGGTTGCCGGTGTTTATAGTCGTAGAAAATATATTTTGAGTATTTGCGCCCCCGCCAAGATTTGTAGGAATAGTCTGCCTGTTTTTTCGGGTAGGATCATGTAGCAATGAATCATCTTGTATGCCGCCATTTTCTGATGAAGCTAATTTATTTCCAAGAAGTACAAAATAGGAAGCGTATCTTTTTCTTTTTCCCTGATAGCTTGAAAAAAGGCGGTAATTATTATGATTGGTATTTTGCGTTCGAAAAAATCCGGGCGATGATATCAGCCGGTACTCAATCCCAAAATTCCAGTTTGGTTTTATATTTTGTGTTTGAAGCACTTTTACTACCTGTTCTTTTCCCGTGGCTAATAAATAGCTCAACTCTGTATAAGGACGTGTAGTTTGAAAGAAGCGCGTATTTTCTATTGTATATTTATAAACATCAAATGCATGGAAACCTGCGTCCCATCCGGCTTTTAATATTGGGCTAAATAAAACAGGATAAGCCGCATTCCCGTTATTTCCAAGCGTTACATAAGCATCGGGAACAGTATATACTTTTCCATAATCGTTGATGGAAGAATCAAGATATTCTTTGGTTAATGAATTGAGATGGTGGTACCAAATGGTAATAGAATCTTTAAGATCATTGCGGTGCTCAAATCCTATGGTATCGCTTTTAGATCCTCCACTTGGCCCTCTTCCTCCTCCTAAACCTGGCAGCCTTGTTGGAAATTGAGCATAAGTTGTATGGATACAAAACAACAATAAAAATAAAACACCAATTTTTTTAATCGGGGTAGTATTTATAAATATTTTTTGAGAAATGGCCATGTATAAGAATTCTTATAACTGCGCTATCAATTGTTTAAAGATCAAAGTGAGTTTGGGTTCTGCATCTTTTGCTGCCTGTAGTACTTCGAGATGTGTAATGGTGTTTTCTTCTTCTCTGATTCCGACATCGGTAATCACACTCATTGCAAAAACCGGTAAGCCGAGATGCACAGCTGCTATCACTTCCTGTACGGTGCTCATGCCTACCGCATCGCCACCGAGAAGTTTCAGCATTTTATATTCCGCTCTTGATTCAAAAGTAGGGCCGGTAACTCCTGCATAAACACCTTCTTTTAAATCAATATTATTTTCAATCGCAATTTTCTTTGCTTTTTCTATCAGATAATTTTTATAAGGCTCGCTCATGTCGGGAAAACGTGGGCCTAAATCATCTTCATTTTTTCCAATTAACGGATTTATGGTAAGCATGCTTATATGATCTCTGATGATCATCAGATCGCCTACTTTATAAGAAGTATTCAGGCCTCCCGCTGCATTGCTGATCAACAAAGTTTTGATCCCAAGAAATTTTAAAACCCTGATCGGAAAAACAACTTCCTGCGTTGAGTATCCTTCATAATAATGAAATCGGCCGGCCATGGCAACTATTTTTTTACCACTCAGATTTCCAAAGATCAATTTACCACTATGCCCTTCTACCGTACTTACCGGAAAATGTGGAATCTCACGATACGGAATCTCACATTCAACTTCGATTTCATCGGCAAAACTTCCGAGGCCGCTTCCCAATACAATTCCTACAACCGGTTGATCACTGTATCTTAATTTTATATATTCAACCGCTTCATAAATTTTTCTCAGCATAAGCAAATTTTAAAAAAATATGACCAAAGATAAGTGAAGATAAGATGAGATTGATTTAGTACCTGCGTTATTCATTCCTTAAAAGTTAGAAGATGTAGAGTAGCGGTCGGCACGCCTATCGTCAGACCGCGGTAATCCTTGCAAAGATTGCAAAAAATTTATGAGAGGCTTATCTATAACAAAAAAATCTTACTTCTGTAATCGCGGTCAGACCTGCAGTGCCGACCGCTCAATGTCATTTAGTTAAGGATTTCAAAAGCATAATATCACCCCTTCAGGGTTCTGATACAAGATTATATTGGAACTATAATCATGTTATCCCTTCGGGATTTAAAGCCGGAACGCCCGCCTGAACGGAACGGGCAGGGCTGATATGATTATAGAAAAATAAAAATCAAGAAGTTTTAAAACCCGGAACGCCTGCCTGAACGGAACGGGTAGGGGTGACATTTTTCTCTTAACTAAATGACATTGACCAACCGCTACCACAGTGCTTTTCCACCATAATAATCAAGTATTTTTTCTCTCAATACAAAATCATATTTTGCGATGATGAGATTATTTTGTGCGAGGTTAAGATTATTTTTTGCAATTAAATAATCTACAGAAGTGATAGCGCCCGCATTGAATCGTACTTCTGCTGTGCGAAAGGATTCTTCAAAAGATTGTACCTGATCCAGGAGCAATTTATATTTTTCGGATGCTGAGGTAAGATTCACATAAGCCTGCTCAATTGATTGCTGCAACCGGGTTTTGGTGTGTTGTTCTATCAGTTGATTATTTTTTAAGTCAATCTTTGCGAGTTTTATCTGATTCCTTATTCGGAATGAATTGAAGAGAGGTATTGTTAATCCCAGGTTTACTGTATAAAAAAGATTATTGCTCAACTGATTTCCAAAGTTAATTTTTTTAGAATTATAATTATCCTGTTTGGTGATCACAGGATATTGTGTGCCACCCACGGTAACATAATTTGAAGATGGTTCTTCTGTTGTATTTACATAATAGTTCTGAGTAGCCACACTCGAATAATTGGAATTGATATTGCCACCAAAGGTGAGAGTTGGAAACAACTCTCCTTTTACGGAACGAATATTTTTTTCGGCGCTCTCGGTTCTGAGTTTTACCGCTTTTATCTGCGCAAATTGTTGCAAAGCAGTGTTATAAATTGAATCGGGGGTGCCGGTATAATTAACATTAAAATTGCTTTCGGGCATTCTTTCTACTTCCAGGTTTTTATTGTATGGAATATTCAAAAGCTGTGTCAGACTTAGTTTAGCGGTTTCCAGATTCCCTTTATTAGTTACAATCGCTATCTGATCGTTGGCCAACTGTCCTTTGAGATCATAATAATCTGAAGGTAATATATCGCCGGTCTGATTTAATATGGCAAGACGATCAACCTGTTTTTGTGTTACCAAAACCTGATCCTGCGATTGTTTCAAAACATCTTCTGCACTCAACACCTGCAGGTAAGCCAGAATAATATTGATGGTAAGATTATCTTTCGCCTGTTGCAATTCCATTTTAGATGCCTCATATCCCAGCTTATTGGATTTGATTGCATTTTGCAAAGAAAATCCATTGAACAATAGAATATTGCTGCTGGCTCCATAACTTCCAAAGCCGACTTTTTGGTCTATATAAGTATTGGTAAAAGGGTTAATACTTTTCCCATAATTCGTTCCCTGATTTACGCTGGCATTCAGGTTGGGCAACATATTTTCTCTTGTTTGTTTTAATGTAATATCTGCTTTTTGCATCAGCAAATCCGATTGCAAAACATCAAAATTTTTTTTTATCCCAATATCTATAGCCTGCTTTAAAGTCAGTTTATTTTGCGCAGTCGTAATAAATGCGTACGATATAAATGCAATAGTTAAAAAGAATGATTTCATATTTTATAGTTCTTAGTTTTCTGATTTTTCAATTATTTCAATTTTCAATTATACATTATCAATTTTCAATTAACTATCCTTCCATCCAGCAAATTCACAATTCTCGATCCGTATTCCGCATTTTTTTCTGAATGTGTAACCTGGATAATGGTAACTCCTTCGTTGTTTAATTCTTTAAAGATGTCCATGATATACTCTCCTTGTTTTGAATTCAGATTTCCTGTTGGTTCATCAGCGAGGATCAGTTTGGGTTTTACTATTAATGCGCGTGCAATGCCCACCAATTGTTGCTGGCCGCCGGAAAGTTGTGTTGGGAAAAGATCTTTCTTTCCCACAATTTGAAAACGATCCAGCATATCAGCCACCATTGATTTTCTTTCAGAAGATTTGATGTCCTGGTAAATTAACGGCGTTTCGATGTTTTCATAAACGGTTAATTCATCTATTAAGTGATAAGCCTGAAACACAAAGCCGATGTGTGTTTTAAAAAGATGGGAACGTTGTTTTTCTTTCAGTTTAAATACATCTTCGCCCATAAAGGTGTATTCGCCTTCATTGGGATCGTCCAACATTCCTATTACATTCAGAAGCGTTGATTTCCCCGAGCCTGACGGCCCCATGATAGAAATGAATTCACCTTCATTTACATCGAGATGAATATCTTTTAAAACAAATGTGCGGTTAACACCATTGTTGTACCATTTGAAAATTTTTTTTAATGAGAGCATCATTGGTTTATTAGTTTAATAGTTATTAGTTAATTGAGTTTGTTATTTTAATTTATCATTATTCCTTTTTCGTTTGAGCATACTTGTTATTTACAATTTCTTCAGTAAACAAATGAATATAGAATATCCTTAATCAGCTTTTGGAAAGTTATAAATCTCACCTTTTATAAAAGAACTTTTCAAAAGTTTTTTGGCCACTTTATTAAGCAGTAAACAAATATTTATCAAAGATTCCTATTCACCCCGCCCGTTACCGTCCGGGCAGGCATTCACCATTTACCTATTCACTCCTTAAACTATCCACCGGATTCGAAACCGCTGCTTTTATCGCTTTAATACTAACTGTAATAAATGCGATTCCAAATGTTATCAACGCAGCTAACACAAAAACCCACCAACTTAAAGAAGTTTTATAGGCGAAATTTTGCAGCCATTTATTCATTGCCCAATAACCGGCGGGTAATGCAATACAAGTGGCAATCAATACAGGTTTTAATAAATCTTTTGATAACAGTACAACGATACCTTTTACAGAAGAACCCAATACTTTTCTTACTCCAATTTCTTTAAAACGTTTGGTTGCGGTAAACGATGCAAGCCCAAATAAACCCAGGCAGGCAACAAATATTGCCAGGCATGCAAACACCGTTAAGATGGTTTGCTGGCGCAGATCCTTCTTATACAATCTATCAAATTGCTGGTCCAAAAACCGATATTCGAAGGGATAGGCGGAAGCAACTTTCTTGTATGCTTTTTGTACCAGCGCAACACCTTCCTGTATATTACCCGGGGTCAATTTTATCAATGCTACCCGCCTGTCCATGTTGGGTGCAATTACTAATGGATCAATATTGCTTTTCAGCGATTGAAAATTAAAATCGGCCACCACGCCAATTATTCTTCTCCTTGTAGTATCGCGTACTGTATTTTGTATCCACTTGCCAATTGCCTGCTCCGGTGTCCAGCCCAATTTTGTTGCTGCTGTTTTATTGATGAGTACGGCATCTGTTGTATCGGTAGGAAACTGCGACGAAAAATTTCTACCTGCAATAATTTTTAGCCCCAAAGTTTTCACAAATTCAAAATCTGCAAATTCTGTTCTTGCATTCCACCTTTCAGAATGGCCTTCCACATCAAACATGTTGCCGTCAAAAAAACCACCCGGCTCGCCTGACATTAATGATACTGACTGCACCTTGCTTTCGTTCTGCAGCGTAGTTTTAAAGGCGTTCATATTTTTGTAAATATCATTATTATCAATAGGCACTACCACCGTTTGTTCCTGGTTATAACCAAGCTGCTTATTCTTTACATAATTCATTTGTTTAGTGATGATGATGGTGCCAATGATGAGAAATACGGAGATGCTAAACTGTACAACCACCAGCGCCTGCCGGAAAGACGAACCCCCTTTTCCCAAACGCAGCTTGCCTTTCAGCGCCTGTATCGGTGAAAAAGCAGATAAGAAAAATGCAGGATAACTTCCGGCCAAAAATCCAACAATAATAATAACACCAATTAGGAAAAGATAAACGGGCAATGTATTCCATAATGCGGTTAATGAGTAACCAAGCAATTGATTATACCAGGGCATTACCAGCAATAATAAACCCACAGAAAGGATACATGAAATGGTGGTAAGCAAAACGGATTCACCAATAAATTGCCATACGAGATTGTGACGTAACGCGCCCAGCACCTTACGCATGCCAACTTCTTTTGAACGTTCTGCAGCACGAATAGTAGATAAATTCATGAAATTAATACAGGCAATTAACAATATTAGAATGGCAACTGAGAGAAATATATACACTACGGTTTTATCACCATGTTTAATACCGTCAAAAGCGGCATTATCAAAATATACATCTTTAAGCGGGGTAAGTGACAATGTAAAATGAAAACCATATTTGCGCATATCGCTACCCATATATTTTTCCATGAATGCAGGTAACTGTTTTTCAATCTGTGCTTCATTTACATTTGGCGCCAGCTTTACATAAGTATAAATACCATTATTGATCCAGATTGTCATCGTACCCATGTCTTTATAATTTTCAAGCGGAACTATCAAATCAAATTCAATATGGGAATTGGATGGAACATCTTTGGCAATGCCGGTGACTTTAAGCGGAAGATCTTTATCCATTACAATTGTTTTTCCCATAGCATTGTCAACGCTTCCGAAATATTTCCTGGCGGTAGTTTCAGTTAGTACAACACTATGCGGATTTTGCAAAACGGTTTTCGGGTTGCCTTTTATTAAAGGGAAGGTGAAGAAGCTAAAAAAGTTGCTATCCACATCAAGTACTTTCTTTTCATGAAACGAGTTGTTACCAATAGCGATAAGGTTATCATTTTTATTGATGCGGACTACATTTTCAATTTCTCCTTTAAAATCGTTCATTAATGCCGGGGCATACGGCCCGGATAAATAAGCCACATTACTTATTTTTCCTTCGTTCTCAAAGCCCCGCATCACACGGTAGATGCGGTCTCCATCTTTATGAAAATTATCAAAACTGAATTCGTTTATGATGAACAGAAATATCATCATGCAAACGGTAATACCGATTGTTAATCCAAGAATATTGATGAAGGAAAAAACTTTACTCTTGATCAAATTTCTCCAGGCGGTTTTGAAATAATTTTTTATCATAATTTTTTGTTTTGAGCTAATAGCTGTTAACTAATTTCTATTCACTTCTCAAACTATCCACCGGGTTTGCCATTGCTGCTTTTATCGCCTGGAAGCTGATCGTTAGCAATGCAATACCGATTGCAATGATTCCTGCCATAGCAAATACCCACCAATTAATATGTATCCTATAAGCGTAATCCATTAACCATTTATTCATCAGCCACCATGCAATAGGAGATGCAATTACTATTGCAACAATTATCAGTTTTAAAAAATCAATGGAAAATAAACTTACAATGGATTTTATGGATGCGCCTAATACTTTTCTGATTCCAATTTCTTTTACACGTTGCTCAGTGGCCTGAACAACTAACCCAAAAATTCCCAACGCTGCAAGGAACATGCTTAATCCGCTGAAGAAAGCAAACAGTTGCTGCAACTTGCTTTCAGATTTATATTGTTCAGCGAGCATGTCATCCACGTATTGTATGTCCAACAATTTATCGGGATAGAACTGTCTCCAAAGTTTATTTATAGCAGCCGTTACCTGGCGTTCTGACCCTGGCTTTATCCTTATCAACATGCCTCCATAATTCAATGCATTGTCTGCCGTAATAATTGTAGGCTCCATCGGGACTTTTAAAGATTCATTATTAAAATCGTCAACAATACCTACAGGCGTGGTTGCGCCGTGTTGGATTGGTATGTCTAACGTATTTACATTTAGTACTTTGGCAGTATAAGATGTAATGACAGATGATTGACGCTTTGCTGCAACCACATATTTTGCAGAATCCATACGCATCATAGAATCCTGGCTCATGGCATCTTCTGAAAAACTTTTATTAAGAAAACGCCCGCTTTTTAAATGTAGCCCAAGTGTTTCAGCAAGATCTAAATCGCCATTGATGAACCAGACCGTTATTTTATTTCCTGGATTGTGTGGATCATCCATTACCGTTGACATAGATCCAGTCTCTTCCGTGGGCAGCCATCCGGTAATACTGGCATTTACAACGCCTTGCTGACTTAGTAATTCATTTTTAAAAGATTGGCCCTTTCCATCCCAGGATACATGACCTATGCTCAGGAGATTGTTTTTATTAAAACCAATGTCTTTATTTTTCATAAAATGTACCTGCTGCTGCACAATGATCAAGGAAACTAGTACGATGATTGAAATAGAAAATTGCAGAATCACAAGGCTCTTTCTTACAAGATTTTGCCCTGTTGAATTTCCTGTAAATAACTTTCCTTTCAATGTAGCTGCAGGTTTGAAACCAGACATGATCCATGCGGGATAGATACCTGCAAACAGGCTTATCAATAAAATAATACCGTAAGAAGAAATGAGAAGATAATACTTTGAAACAAAAGTTTGGGCTAAAGCATGGCCTAAATAATTTTCAACAGACTGCAAAGAGAATTGATAAAGTATGGTTGCAAAAAAAGCAGAAATGATAAAAAATAAAACAGACTCTGTGAGAAATTGAAAGACAATTTGCCTGCGGCCTGCCCCAAGAATTTTTCTCACGCCTGTTTCCCGTAAACGTTGCACTGCTCTTGCTGTGCTGAGATTAATGAAATTGACACAAGCGATAATTAACAGTAATAATGCCACACCTGAAAGGATATAAATATTTTGAGAACTACCTTTTACTGCCTGGGACTGTGCAAAATCAGAATGTAAGTAAATATCTTTTACGGGCTGAAATTCAAACTGGAAGGGATTTTTAGCTTCTACATATCCGGCATACCACTTATTTATTTTTTGGGTAAACTGAGCCATGTTGGAACCCGGTTTCATTAGAATATAATTTTGGGAAAGAGTTCCGCCTTGCTTTTTAAACAAATGTTCAGTTCCGGGTTTATTAAACATTATCACTTCTGAACGAAAAACGGTATTGGATGGAATATCTTTAATAACACCGGTTATGAGGTACGGTGTCGCTTTTTCAGAATAGGTAGGAACATCGTAAATAATTTTTCCAACCGGATTTTCTTTTGAGAAAAATTTCTTGCGAAAACTTTCTGAAATAACAATGTTGCGGGTACCTTCCACATATTTTCGCGGGTTTCCTGTAAGTACTTTAAAATCCAGCATTTTCCAGATAGAAGTGTCTGCATGCAAAATGGATACCTCTACGCCGTTGGGATTATTCTCATTCAATTTTATTCTTTGTTTATAATTGGATATTCCCGCAGAGGCTTTCACTTCAGGAAATTTATTTTTCAACTCTGGTCCGAGACCTGCCAAAGAGGATGCCCAGTGATCGTACAAGCCATCTCCCATTTTATTTACAGTAATGATTCTGTACAGATCATCGCCTTTGCTCCATTGTCTGTCGTAAGACAAGTCATCAATCACTACTGTTGCCACTATCATACATGCCCCAAGCCCGATGGTTAAGCCAAGAATATTTATCAGGGAATAGACTCTGTTTTTAGTGATGGTTCTCCACGCGGTTTTGAAATAATTTTTAATCATTGTCTGAACTATGATTTTTAGGATTACTGATATATTCACATTGGTTAAACGAAGTCCACCCCTTAACAGTAAATCTACCTGTCCGGTAGGCAGGCAAACAAATAACTTTAATTTTCACATTTTCTAATTTTCCAATTTATATTCTATACACAATTATCTAAAATTAATGCCACTTATTTAGTAATTGCTTTTCAGCATTTTATGAAATAGAAAAAAATAAAACTGTCCGGTTTTGATACACCCGGTGTTTCATTTTGATACAGTATTTCCCTCAAAAGGTATTATGAAATTCAATATCGGGTCTTTGTTGATATTGTTGGCGACTATTTTTTAAAAAAATAGACTGGACATGGTAAAGCAGTTGTGTAAACGAAAACGACTGCGGAGAGGTGCAGCCGCTTATTTATGACTTGAAGCCTGAAAAAAATATTCTAACACACAGAATTTAGTCATTATCTATTAAAACCCCCAGCTTTTCATAACTTTTAAATCTTCTGCGGCACATTCGAGTGGCGTTTTATCCTGGTATTCTTCCTGTTCAATAATAAAATATTTGATTCCTGTTTTGCGCGCGTAATCAATAATTTCTTTTATCGGTATCACTCCTTTGCCGAGTATGGTACTTTCATAAACTTTTCCATCCGGCGATGGAGAATTTCTTTTCATTTCATCTTTTACATGCATCGAAAAAAACCTTCCGGGATATTTTTTTAAATAGTGCATGGCCCTGCCTCCAGGCTCGTACATGTTACCAATATCAATTTGCTGCAAGACTAAATTTTTATCAGCCGTCTGGAGAATAAGGTCATAAATCAATTTGCCATCAATGTCATGATTGAATTCATAGTCTTCATTATGAAAGGCAAAATGTATCCCGGACTTTTTACAAAGCTCCCCGCTTTTATCGAACATATTCATATAATGTTTGAAATCATCCATGTTTTTGCATAGGCTTTCATCCACACCCGGGCTTATCAGGTATTTCATACCAACTGCTGCGGCGTCTTCTATAGTATGTTTCCATTCGTCTGTAAAATCGTTAGTTGCTTTATCCCATTGCTCTGAGCCTAAAAAGCTGTGGCCGCTTTTCATTATTAAGCCGTTATCTTTTAAAAGTTTTTTAAAATCAGGAATGGAATATCCATAAAATTTTCTATCTGCATACCCTGCGGCTTCCACATATTTATAACCCATTGCGGCCAGCTTTTTCAAAGTGCCTGCAGGATCGCGTTTCATATCATCTCTTACTGTATAGAGTTGAATTCCTAAAATAATACCCGGAGTTTTTTCTTTCAAAATCCCCGGGAGTAAAGAAACTCCTGCAATAGTAAGGCTGCTGTTTTTAATAAATGTACGGCGTGAAGTGGTCATAGAAATTTTATTTGTAAATGAAAAAGTTATTAAAAGTAGCAAATTGTTACTATTCTCTAAAAACAAAATTTCTTATAAGTCGAATTTTTTAAATTCACAGTAAAGCAACATTTAGCAAAGATTTTTATTTTGGATTGATTGGTTACATTAATATTTTCCGAAGCGCTTATTCTCTTCCGTTCTTTTTTACTAATACATCTTGTTACGGGAAATAAGATTTTTTGGTTTATATTTTTTGCGTACAACCTACCTGATGCTATCCGCATTAATTATTTGAATACTTTTAAAAGTTTTTAAATTGCAACATATTTTAAATTCAATGTCATGTCGGCTTTTTTTAAATCAAAACCAAAATTGTAATGACTTATAAAAATTTGTTTTTCTTATTATTTGTTGCTTTACTGATCTCATGCAGTGATACAAATAAGCATAGCAGTAAAAATAATTTTGATAAACAGGCACATCGGGGTGGGAGAGGATTGATGCCTGAAAATACGATTGCTTCTGAAAAGAATGCAATCAATTACGACTGCACAATGGAAATAGATCTTCAAATGTCCAAAGACAAAAAAATTGTTGTTAGTCATGATCCTTATTTTAATAGTGATTTCTGTATTACTCCCGAAGGGGATACCATGACAAAGAAAGAGGGCCATAGCAGATTGATTTATAATATGCCTTATGATAGTGTTGCAAAATATGATGTTGGAATTAAACCTTATCCTGACTTTCCACGACAGGAGAAAATTCATGCAATTAAGCCACTGCTAAGTGTTTTAATAGATTCTGTAGAAGCGTATGGCAGGCAATTGCATCACATTAACCATTATAACATTGAAATAAAGTCGCTTCCCCAATATGACGGGAAAACTTATTCAACTTTGGATGAGTATATTGATTCTGCGATGACAATTATTATTGGCAAAGGAATTGCGCCACGCACGATGATGCAATCATTTGATGTGCGTGCCTTAAGAATAATTCATAAAAAATATCCAACAGTGAAAATATCTTTCCT